>JBCDEC010000063.1:0-19094 GCA_039179965.1 Pseudomonadota bacterium | reverse complement strand
GCCGAGCTCAAGGGGGTGCTGGCCGAATCCCGCACAACTGCGATCTATGTGACCCATGACCAGGTCGAGGCGATGTCGATGGCCGACCGCATCAGCGTGATGCATCAGGGGCAGATCGTTCAGGCCGCCTCGCCGATCGAGGTCTATCGCAATCCCGCCGCCGAGTTCGTCGCCGGTTTCATCGGCAACCCGCCGATGAATTTCCTCTCTGCGCAACCGGCCGGGTCTGGCAAATGGAGTGTGGCCGGTCAGGTCGTGGATGGCCCTCAAAGTGCCGGCACTCCGCTCAATTTTGCAATCCGGCCCGAAGACATGCAGCTTGCCGATCAGGGGCTGGATGCACGCGTGAGGATCGTCGAGCCTCTGGGCGCGCATCTGCTTGTCACCTGCGACGTCGAGGGGGCGATGTTCCGTGCTGTTCTTGACAGCGATCTTCAAATCAAGTCCGGCGACGCATTGACCCTGCAACCGCAGCCGGATCGTGTGCGCTGGTTCGACCCCAGTACAACCCTGGCTGTCGCGTGAGGCGGATGACATGACACGAGAGTTGATCGATCACGCCAAGCAGGTCCTGCGCGACAACGATCGGGGCCACTACACGGTCCCGACCCATGGGCTCTATCCGTTTCAGTGGAACTGGGACAGTGCGCTGAGTGCGCTGGGGTTTGCCCGGTTCGACGAGCCGCGCGCCTGGACCGAGATCAACACCTTGATGGCGCATCAATGGGACGATGGTATGGTGCCTCATATCATCTTTCACCAACCCGATGACGGGTATTTCCCGGGCCCGGAGGTCTGGGGCACCAATCGCGCTGTCCCCACCTCGGGCATCACGCAGCCGCCGGTCACCGGCTTTGCCGTCCGGCGTATCTTTGAACGGGCCAAGGACACCGCGCTGGCCGAGCGTCAGGCGCGGGCGCTCTTGCCCAAAATCCATGCCTGGCACCAATGGTTCTACCGCTGCCGGGATCCGCAGGGCACCGGACTCGTCGCTCTCCTCCATCCATGGGAATCCGGGCGCGACAATTCGGCGGATTGGGATGCGGCCTTTGCCCGGGTCCCGACCCAGGGCGTCGGCCACTTCACCCGCCGGGATACCACGCATGCCAATCCCGCCCACCGCCCGACGGACGCGCAATATCAGCGCTACATCTGGCTGGTGCAAAAGTTCCGCAGCCTGGAGTGGGACAATGAAAAGCTCCACGACGCCTCGCCCTTTCAGGTGGTCGATCCGGGCTTTAACGCGATCCTGATCAGGTCCTGCGCGGACGTTGCGGCGCTGGCCGAAGACCTGGGCATGACCGAGATCGCATCGCAGTCCAGCGCCATGGCCGAGACGGGTATCGCCGCGATGGACACGTTGTGGAGCGAGGCCTGGGGCCAGTACATGTGCCTTGACCGGACCCAGGGCACATTGATTGACAGCCCGTCCATCGCTGGCATCCTGGCGGTATTCGCCCCGATCCCGGATGCGCGGGCAGCAGCACTGACCGAACGGCTGGAACGGCTGGCCGAGTGTTGCGCATACCTGATCCCCAGCCACGATCCGAGCCGGCCCGAATTTGACGGGTTGCGCTATTGGCGTGGACCGGTCTGGCTGATCGTGAACTATATGGTCGCCGACGGGCTCAGCCGTGCCGGACAACCCGAGATGGTTGACCGCATCATGACGGATTGTTTCCGTCTGATCGAACGAAGCGGCTTTGCAGAATATCACGACCCGATCACTGCCGAACCCTGCGGGGGCGCGCATTTCACCTGGACGGCGGCCATGGTGATCGAAATTTTCGACAAGGGCGATCAAGCGGCGTGAAACGGTCTCGGATCAACTCAATTCTGGCCGAGGCGGACGATATGATCCGCAGGTATGGCGTCCGGCTTCCGCCGTTTGCCTATTGGACACCCGATGTTTTCCGCGAGCGCGCCGAGGACGCGCGCCATGTGATCGACGCCCGCTGCGGCTGGGATATCACCGATTACGGGGACGGCAGGTTCGACGAGATGGGCCTCTTTCTTTTCACTCTGCGCAACGGCCGTCTGGCGGATCTGCAGGCTGGTGGCGGCATGTGTTACGCAGAAAAACTTCTGATTTCGCGCCGGGATCAACTGAGCCCGATGCACACCCATGTCATCAAGGTCGAAGACATCATAAACCGGGGCGGTGCGACCCTCGCGGTGGCGCTTTTTGGCGCGGATGACGCGGGCGGGTTTGCACAGGACCGCGGCGGTACGGTGATGTGTGACGGCATTCTGAGACCCTTCGCCCCCGGCGACATTCTGCGCCTGGCTCCGGGTGAGAGTGTGACGCTGCGCCCCGGGGACTGGCATGCCTTTTGGGGGGAGGGCGGTGACGTTCTGGTCGGAGAGGTCTCAACCGTCAATGATGATGAGGCCGACAACATCTTTCGCGACCCGATCGGCCGCTTTGCGCGGGTCGAAGAGGATGAGGAGCCGGTCCACCTTCTGGTCAGCGACTATGACCGGGTATTTGGCTAGTCATTGGACCTCCCTGAGATCTCCGATGGCGATGCCGCGACAGCCCGGACCCTGGAAGACCGGTTGCTGCAGGACCTGCGTGACGGGCAGGCGCAGGGCAGGAACCGTACGACAACGCTGGTTATGCATGACACGGACGGCACATTGATCGCAGGCCTGACGGGGGCTCAATCCTACGGCTGGTTGCTGATCAAGGTGCTTTGGGTTGCACCGGACCGGCGGGGCCGGGGCCTCGGGCGGGCGCTTGTGGCCCGTGCGGCTCAGGACGCGCGCTTGGCAGGCGCCCATGCGATGTGGCTGGATACATCAAATCCAAAGGCGCGCGAATTCTACGAGGCGCTGGGCTTCTCGGTCTTCACGAGTCTGGAAAACGCACCGGACGACACCCCCCCAAACCACAGGCGGTGGTTTCTGAAGTGCCCTTTGTAGTGCGCGGTGATGCTGGGCCTCCTCTTCTGCTGTCAAACGCGTGAATTTCGGTCGATAAACATCTGGCGTCCCTACAGTTTCTGACCATGGACCTTGACGCAAAGCGGGCGGGACCACCACAGCGCAGGCGCACCGCGAGCGCCGTGCCAAGTCTGCAATCTGGCCACCCAAAGCCTCCGCCCAAGGGATGCCAAATGGGCCTGGGCCGTCTTCCTCGCAGGCTCTGGCCCGCGTTGGGACCCCGCCATGCGATGCACCGCCAAACGCGTTGAACCGGGTGATGCCCCGCGTCTTGCTGTTTCCGGTGGGTCCACTCCGGGAGATCGGGACTGAACCCTACCTGCGCTTCACAACAGGTGGCCGCATCCGAGACCCCTTGCGGCGCGAGAGACCGGGCGCTTAGGTTACACCACAGAGCCGCCCCGCCCAGTCCACAGATGTCAGATCGTAAGCGCAGACCATGCCGGACCCCAGCTTGAGACAAGGATCGTGACTCTGGCTGAGGCCTCTGTTCACAGCGCCGGCGCATGGCCCTTCACGACGTTTCGCAGCTATATGCAGCGGGGTCGCCCGATCATCTGGCGCGCGCGTCACCATCGCAAGGGGCTGGCGCGGACGGATCGCGCCCTGGAGGCGACACCCCCGCCGGTGTGGCACACCAAGGCCTATAACTGGTGGAATGGTCTGGCCTTCCTGATCGGCGCCGCCCTGTTCATCTTGGGCAGCGCCTTGAGTCTGATACCCGGCGCTGCCGAGACGTTCACACAGTCCGGGATCAACAGCCTTTTCTTCGCGGGATCGATTCCATTCACAATTGCGGGCTACATGCAGCATTTTCAGGCAGCGAATGCTGGCGGCTTCGACGCGGGCGCCGCTGCCCGGACCCGGGTGTCCCTGATCGGATGGCATCCCGCCAGCCCGGGATGGCTGAGTACCTTCTGTCAATTTGTCGGTACGGTGGCCTTCAATTTCAACACCTTCGACGCGCTTGTGCCGCCGCAAGGCGTTGGCGCACAGAACCTTGCGATCTGGTTGCCGGGGATGATCGGATCCGTCCTGTTCCTGATATCCGCCTATCTGGCCTTTGTTGAAACCGCGCATGCCTACTGGACGTGGCGCGCCTCTGATCTGGCATGGTGGATTGTGTTCATCAACCTGCTCGGCTGCGTCTTTTTCCTTGCGGCCTCAATTCTCTATTGGGTCCCCAGGGGACCGGAACCGGCCTGGGTTCTACCGGTGGCAAACGGTGCGTTGGGTCTGGGTGCCCTGGGGTTTTTCGCAGGCGCGGCTCTTATGATGCGTGAGGCGCGCGCAGAGGGTGTGAACCCGAAACAGGATTGATCGTCGACGCCCGGTGGATCGCGATGCGGCACCGGAGAGCTGCCGGAGTGATATTGAAGCGGTGATCAGCCCCACCTGAGTGTTCCAACTTGATTGTTAGTGCATGATTGGCCTTTGGTCCATCTGGACTATGGTTTCGGGGGCCGGAGGGCGGTAGCCCAATGCGCTGTGTGGGCACGTTGCACACGCCCTACGGGGCCACCGAAGGCTTGCCACTGACCTCGGTGACGTCAAAGACGCTGATTGAAACCTGGCCGCAGACCCTGCGCGGTGGCGGCGTCTGCGTGGGTCCGATCCTCGATGAGATGCGCGTCGAGATCGTGCGGATATCCGACGAGCCGATGGCCGAATGGTCCGATGATCTGCGCGTTCCGCCGGGTGCCGTCGGCGAAATTGTCGCTGCGGGGCCAACGGTCAGCGCCGCGTATGTCGGGCTGGATCAGGCAAATGCACGGGCCAAAATCCGCGACGGCGCCACGGTCTTGCATCGCATGGGCGATCTGGGCCGCATCGACGAGACGGGTCGGCTGTGGTTTTGCGGCCGCAAGTCGGATCGCATCGAAACCGCCAACCGCATGATCCTGCCGGTCTCGATCGAAGCGATCCTGGCCGAGCATGCCGCCGTCTTCCAAGCGGCGCTGGTGCGGATGGACAGCGATCCGCGTCAACCGGTGGTCGCTTGCCTGCGGCTCGAAGCGGGCCGGGTGCTCGACCGCCCGCTGGTGTCCGAACTGGATGCATTGCTTGGCGGTTCTGACTGGGCGGGCAGCATCGATCTTTACCTGCAATGCAAGAAGATCCCGACCGATACGCGGCACAACAGCAAGATCCGGCGCAGTGATCTGCCGCGTCAGATCCGGCGCAGGCTGGGAGGCGGTCTCGCGCCGGTGGCCAGGTGAAGGCGCTGGTGACCGGCGGTGGCGGGTTGATCGGCAGACCGCTGGTGGGCATGCTCTGCACGTCCGGGCACGAGGTGTGCATCCTGGCGCGCAACCGCTATCGCGAGATCGAGGCCCTCGGGGCGCAGTCCTTCGTCGGTGACATCTGTGATCCTGAGACCGTCGAAACCGCCATGGAGGGCGTCGACGTGGTCTTTCACCTGGCCGCCCGGCTTGGCACCTGGGGCGACCCCGCCGCCTTCATGGCGGTCAACCGCGATGCCACAAAGCTGCTGTTGGACGCCGCCCGGCGCGCCGGTGCCGCGCGGTTCATCCATGCCAGCACACCCTCCGTCGTGGGCTACGCGGATCATGTGGAAAACGGCAGCAATTCAATGCCATACGCAAAGCGGCACCTGAGCCCCTACGCCGCCTCCAAGGCGGCGGGCGAGACCTGTGTTCTGGCCGCCAACACGCCCGGCTTTGCCACCGTCGCCCTGCGCCCGCATGTCGTCTTCGGTCCGGGAGACAAGCTGACGGTGCAAAAGCTTATCGATGGGGCGCAGGCCGGCAAGCTCAGGATTATTGGTGATGGATCAACCCGGGTTGATGTCACCTATTCTGAAAACGCGGCCTGGGCCTTTATGGATGCGGCCGAGGCGCTCACCGACTGGCAGGCCCCCTGCGCGGGGCGCGCCTATTTCATCGGCAATGGCGCACCCGTGGAGATCTGGGAATTTATGAACAGCATTCTCGCGGACAGCGGTTTGCCCGAGATCAAAGGCCGCATTCAGTTTTCGGTCGCATATGCGTTGGGCTGGCTGCTGGAACGGACATGGTCAGGCTTGAAACTGAAAGGCGAACCGCCGGTGACCCGGTTCATGGCCTGTGCTCTGGCCCGGTCGCATTGGTATGATCCAGCGCCGGCAGAACGCGATCTCGGCTATATCCCGCGCATCCCGGTTGAGGAGGGCCGAAAGGAGGTGGTCGACTGGATCCGCTCCGTACTCTGAGGCCGTGTCCACACCGCTCTTGTCAGGCGGACGCGACCGCTGCGTCAGCAGGAAAGGGGCCCCCGGCCTGACGTGAATACATCCCTGATTCAGGCGCAATTTAAGGCAAAACCCGCCGTTTTACGCGAAACTTGAACATAGGGGCGCCAAACCCTAGGCTTTGAACGGTGCCTGATTTATGGAATTGAGAAATTGCAAGGCAATACCCCATTCGCAGGCGGCGTTTCAGATTGAAGAAAACAAGAGCAAAGGCCCAACCTGAACCAAATCAGGCCTTTACAGACCCAAGTTTGGTCGTGCAAAGAATTCGAATTGGACATTTTGGCCGGACGACATTTTAATCTATGACCACCAAATGTGGCGTGTAACAACTGGAATATGAAGTGTTTTGACTAGTGCAACGACGGACAAACCCCCCATTTTCACTGGCACGGACGATGTAAGGGGGATCGCCTCTGGAATTTTTGTCGGACTGAATGCCCTGGTCTTCGCGGTCTCGGTGACGGCCCTGATTTTCTTTGCGCCGTTCTCGGACGGGGCAACATGGGGCGGCATGGCAATGATCGCCACCAGCATCTTTGCCACGCTTGTTCTGCTTTTGCGTCAGGGCAGGCCGGTGATCCTTGGCGCCGTGCAAATTGCGCCGGTTGCGTTTCTCCTCCCGTTTTTCTTCGACCTGTCGAAATCCGTTGGCACCGAAATCTCGGTGGATCAGGCGATCCTGCTGCAGTTTGCCGTGCTTGGCGCGACGGCGTTTCTGACCGGCGCGGTCATGGTTGCGGCGGCGGTGTTTGACCTTGGGCGGCTGGTTCGTCTGGTGCCCTATCCCGTCACGGCCGGGTTTCTGGCCTCGGCCGGCGCCTTGCTGGTCGCGTCCTCTGTGCAGCTGCTGCTGCCGACCTCCGGGTGGTCGCTTACGCTCGCCTCGCCTTTGGATGATCAGGATATCGCCAATCTGGTTCTGGCGACAATCGCGGTCGCCGGTATGCTGGCCATGTCTCAGATCAGCCGCGATTACGGGCCGTTGCTGGCCTTCTTCGGGCTGGTGGCGGGTTTTTATGCGGTGGCCTGGATTTGGGGCGCAGGCGCGCAGGACCTGCGCGCCCTCGAACTGCTGCCGCCCGTTCCTACCGGCGGTGATTTTCGCCCCGAACACCTGCAGCTCTTTTCGCTGAATGCGGGGCTGGTGCTGCAGGCCGTTCCCAGCATCCTGGGCGCTGCGATGGTCAGTGTCTTCGGATTGATGTTCAACCTCAATGGGATCGAATTGGCCAGCCGGACGGAAATTCGTTCGCGCTCGTTGCTCTACCAGTCGGGCGTGACGAACATGGTGACGGGTCTGCTGGGCGGCAGCGTCAGCTATCCTTCTGCGGTCAATACGGTTTCCGCGCTTCATATGGGAAAGTGTACCCGCGCTACGGCCTTGGCTTTTTGCGGGGTGATGGCGGTCGGGTTGATCGGCGCCAATCGCATCGTCCCGGCGTTGCCCGTGTTTGCCACCGCGGGACTGATGGGCTTTATCGGTCTGCGGATCATGTACGCTTGGTGGATTTCGCCCGCGGCCCGGCTGACACGGTCGGATTCCTTCATCATCGGGCTGATCGTGCTCTCGGCGCTGCTGATCAGTCTTCTGGCTGCCATTGGCATCGGCACCATCGTCGCCTGCATCATCTTTGCGGTCGTCTACGGTCGCCTGCCAGTCTTTCGCCGGATCGATACGATTTCCACCCGACGCAGTTCCGTGGACCGGTCACCGACACAAAACGCAATGCTCGATGCCAACGGACAGGATGTCTATGTGCTGACCGCGCAGGGGTTCCTGTTCTTCGGCTCTTCCGAACAGATCCTGGTAAAGGTGCATGACCTGCTCGCGCTACCAGTCCCGCCGACCACGATCATCTTCGATCTCAAGGGCGTGCATGGGCTCGACTCTGCGGCTGTCTCGACGTTGACAAAGCTCAACAACATTGCCGAAGGCGCGGACATCCAGATCGTGCTGGCCGAAGCGCAGGGCGAAGCGCTGCAGTTCCTTGTCCAAAAGGGCTTCACCGGTCAGGCGAGCCAGAACATGTACTATCGCGACTCCACGGACGGGGCGATCGAAGAAGCCGAAGAGATGCTGATCCGGGCGCATTCACCGAAGAATGCCGAGGAATCCGCGCTCACCACATTGCTGGGGCTGCTTTCGAAGCCGGAACTGGCGCAATCCCTTCTTGATATCATGGAAATCCGGACGCTGGAGCCCGGCGAGCGTCTCATCGAATACGGGACAAGCGACACGGATGTGTTCTTGATCGACAGCGGACGCCTGGCTGTTTTTGCCAAGACCGCGACCGGCGCGGATCTGCGGATCCGCTCTCTCCGGCCCGGCTCCTTTGTCGGAGAGATCGCAAGCTACGCCGGCCTGGCGCGCACCGCAGACGTGATTGCCGAGACCCGGGCCACCGTGTATTGCGCGACACCCGAGATCCTGGAAAAATCTGTGCACCAGACGCCGGAGCTGGCCAGCGCATGGCACAAGGCCGTTGCCGCCAACCTGGCTGACAAACTCCATCGCACGACCTTGCTTCTGGTTGACAGCACCTGAGCCTTCGCAAGGCCTGGCTGCGCGGCGTTGATCGACCATGCAACCATTGGTCGACCCGCGCCGTTACATTTCAGCTTAATTGTTAACGGGAATTCGCGGCCGGCATTAGGACTATGTTCAGATCAATTGCGCGAAAGAGACATTCTTTCGCCAGTTTTGGGCGGCAGGGTGAATTTGCGGCTTTGGCACGAAGTGATCGAAATTTGTCGGGTCCGTCTTACAACACACAACCTCCTCATTTCCGCCGCAGGGGCGAAAACGGCGTTTTTCCTTGCTTTTTCGTGGTGTTCCGGCTCAGGCTAATCGCAAATCGGGGCGTCCGGACATGGAATTGTCGGAGGTTTCGGTCGCCATTGGGAGGCAATGAGGACTCTTGTTTCTAAACTTCTTCCGCTGGGCTGTCGTTTTTGGGGCAACGCTTGGTCTTGGCACGCATGCCGTCCAGGCCAATGACCTCAGTGCTGCAGTCCGCAATGCTTTGACGTCCAATCCGGCACTTCAAGCCGATGATGCCAGATTGCGGGCGGAAGCGCAGGACCTGCTTTCCCGGATCGGTGGATACCAGCCAACTCTGTCCGCCTTCGGGTCTTTCGGTTCCGAATATGTAGATGATCCCAACGGGCTGCCGGCCACGGACAATGCGATCTCCAAGCCGCCCCGGGATGTCGGGCTGATTGTCGATCTTCCGCTCTATGACGGCAACCGGCGTGCCAACCAGGTGTTCGGTCAGGCGGCGCGGATGGATCAGACCCTCTATACCTATCTCGACGCCTCCGAGACCATGGCGCTGAGCATTGTGCAGGCCTATATCGACATCGCCCGGCAGCATCAGTTGAACGCCGTTACCGAAGATCACATCGGTCGTCAGCAGAATATCGTTCGCCAGGTGCAGGAGCAGGTTGCCGGTGGGCGTTTGCCGCTCAGCGATCAGATCCAGGCGGAGTCCCGGGTGCAGGACCTGCGGGTCACCCTGACCCAGGGCCAGCGGGATTTGTATCGGGCGCAGTCGCGGTTCAAGGAACTTGTTGGCTACGGCCCCAAGAGCGTCACCAAGATGCCGAACCTGCGCACACCGCCCAAATCGTTGCAGGCCTTCGTGCAATCGGCCTTCGCCAACAATTACCGGCTCAAGGCGGCGCAGTCGAATATCGATGTGCGCGAGTTCGAACGCCGGGCCGCCGAAGCCGATTACCTGCCGCAGGTATCGCTCAACGCCACGGCGGCGACAGGGCAGGATCTTGACGGCTCTTACGGCTCGGAGTCACGGGCCTATGTCGGCGTGAACCTCAATTGGGAAATCTCGAGCGGCGGACGCCGGGAACGTCGCCAATCCCTGGTCGAACGGCGCAGCGCGGCGCTCTATGATCGCATGGCCATCATGCGGGAGATCGAGCAATTGTCTGAGCGCACCTGGGGGGATTACCTCTCCAATTCGCGGGTGCTGGATCTCTATAACCGGCAGGTGACGCAGAACGAGAACCTTGTCGACCAGTATTTTATCGAATTCGAACTGGCCGCGCGCAGCCTGCTTGATCTGCTGGTGGCCGAGGCCGAGCTTTATCGATCCCGCGTAGGGCGCGTCAATGCGAGAGCGACGCTCATTCTGGGCACCTACGTCATGCAGGCCACGCAAAGCCAACTGGCGTCCAGTTTCGGTGTGACCAGCGGCAGCACGCTTGCCGGTCAGGCGATCAATGCCACCGGAGCCGAGCGTCCGCTGGACATCATCCGCAAGGGACGCCCCGTCGTTCAAGATCGCTAAATGAAACCGCCAGCCTCGCAAACAGGCGCAGATCGGATGGTCTTCACGGCGAAGAAGACAGACATGCAACCCAAGATGCGACTGGTCGCGTGGTTTGCCGCGCGATACGGCATGGCGTTTTCGCCAGCGGCAGTCCTGTCGCGTCTGCCGGGTGGAACCGACCTTGGCACAACGGACGGGCTGGGGCAGGCGCTGTCGGCCGTTTCGCTGAAATCACAAAGCGTCGAGACACGGCTGAACAGATTGGACCCGGCGGTCTGTCCCTTTATTGCCAGCGGCCGTTCGGGTCAGTTCTTCGTGGTCATCGGGTTTGGACCACGTCGGCGCACAGCGCAGATTTACGATCCCGGGTTGGATGAAACCCGTGAGGTCACCTGGCGGGAGCTGCAGCGCATGCGCGCCGGCCCGCTTTTGCTGGTCACGCCGGAAGATGAGAGCCGCCGCCATGCCGCCGCCGGTCCGGAGGCGAGGGCACCGGGGTCAGCGCGGCAATGGTTCTGGGGACCTGTCCGCCAGACCTGGCCGATCTGGATACAGGTCATTCTTGCGTCGCTGCTGATCAACCTGCTGGCCCTCGCCTTGCCGCTCTTTGTGATGACGGTTTATGACCGGGTGATCCCGACGCTGTCGTTCGTCTCCTTGTGGACGCTTGCCGGGGGCGTGTGCATCGCGATCGGGCTGGACCTGTTGCTGCGTCTCGTGCGCACCAGCATGCTGGAGGCGATCAACCGCCGGGTCGACATGCAGGTTGCCGCGCGTCTTTTCCGGCAGGCGCTCGACATCCGCATGCTGGACCGCACCGGCGGGGCGGCCGGACTGGCCAGCCGGATCCGGGAATACGAAGCCGTTCGCGAGTTCTTTGCCTCGTCGAGCTTTGTCTCCTTCATCGATCTGATCTTCGTGGGCATCTTCGTGGCCGTGCTGTTTGCCATTGTTGGCGTGCTGGCCTGGATCCCGGTCGCGGCGATTGGGCTGGTTCTGGTGCTCGCGCTGCTCGCGCAGATGCCAATCAGCCGGTCGGCGGCGACAGCGGTGAATGTTGCGGCCGAGCGAAACATCGTCCTGGTCGAAAGCCTGTCGGGGATCGAGTCCCTAAAAACGCTGAACGCCGAACCGGTCATGCAACGGGAATGGCAGAACGCGGTTGCCGCCTCCACCCGGATCAACGGGCGCACCCGGTTTTGGTCCAATGTGACGACCAGCACCACGATCATGGTCCAGCAATTGGTAAGCGTGGGCACGATCTTCTGGGGTGTGTTCCTCATCGCCAACGGCAGCATCACCATTGGCGGTCTGATCGCGGCCAACATCCTTGCCGGACGCGCCCTGGCGCCGCTCAGCATGATCGCGCAGACGGTGTTCCGCGCGCAGTACGCGCGCAAGTCGATCCAGGCGCTGGATGGTGTCATGTCCACGCCCACGGAGCGCGCAGGCGCTGTGCGCTCCCACCTGCAAGTGAGCATGGGCGCGCTTGCGCTCTCGAATGTCTCCTTCACCTATCCAGGCGCGAATGTGCCGGCCGTGCGGGACGTTTCGCTTGAGATCGCGGCCTCGGAACGCGTGGCGCTCTTGGGGCGCGTTGGGTCCGGAAAGTCCACGTTGGGAAAAATGATCGTCGGGTTGTTGCCCAGCGACTCCGGCACGATCCTTGTCGATCATTTCGGGATCACTCACTTCGATCCGGCCGAGTTGCGGGAAGGTGTCGGCTACCTGCCGCAATCGCCGCAGTTCTTTACCGGAACGCTGAAAGACAATCTGTTGATCGGTCAGCCCGATGCCGCGCAGGCGGACATCGAGATGGCGCTGCATGTCTCTGGTCTGGCTGATTTTGTGTCCAAACTGCCGGAGGGGCTAGACCACTTCATCGGCGAGCAGGGGCGCAGCCTGTCAGGCGGGCAGGCGCAGGCGCTCGCGCTGGCACGGCTGATCATTCGCAAACCACGCCTGCTGTTTCTTGACGAGCCGACCAACGCCATGGATCAGGAAATGGAGGCCAATGTCGCTGCGCGGTTGCGCAGCGATTTCGACCCGACCGCCACACTGATTTTGTGCACCCATCGCAATACGCTGGCCGAGGTGGCCGAACGCTTCATCATCCTCGATGCCGGGCGCAAGGTCATGGACGGTCCGCGTGAAACCGTGATCCAGAGGTTGTCGAAGGGGCGCCTCGCAACCGCCAGCGTGGGGGAGTGATGTTCGGGCGCAGCGTGGAACAGGAATTCATCAATTCCACCGCCAGCATGGCCGGGCGGACCCGCAGCGACCGCAGCGCCAGCCGGTTGTTGCTGATCATCGCGCTGGGTCTGGCGGGGTTTTTCTATTGGGCCTCGACCAGCGACCTGGAGATGGTCACGCGTGGCACCGGCCGCGTCATTCCGACCTCGCGGGTGCAGATCGTGCAAAGCCTTGAGGGCGGTATTGTCCAGACGATCAACGTCAGAGAAGGCGATCTGGTGGACCGTGGGCAGGTGCTGATGCAGATTGATGACACAGGCGTTGCCGCGCAGCAGGGAGAGCTGGAGGAGCGTGAGGGCGCTCTGCTCGCAGAACAGGCGCGTTTGCAGGCAGAGGCGGCCTTTCAGAGCCAGGTGACCTTTCCCGAGGGCCTCGTTGAAATCATCCCTCTGGCAACGGCGGCGGAACTGGAACTGTTCCTGTCCCGCCGGGCGCAGCTTGAAAGCGAACTGGCCATCCTGAACGACCAGCTGGTCCAGCGTCGCAGCGAGTTTACCGAACAGCAGGCCAGCCAGGAAAAGCGCAACAAGGTGATTACGCCGCTCAGGGAAGAGATTGCTCTGACGGAAACATTGACGGCGTCCGGCGCGGTGCCGCGCATCCAGTATTTGCGCCTGCAGTCCCAACTGGCCGAACTGGAAGGCGATCTACTGATCGGCGAGGCGACGCTCGAACGGCTGCAATCCACGATAGCGCAGGCGGAGAACGAAATCGCGGCTGCCCGCTCGTCCTATGCTCTGAATGCGCGGCAACGTTTGGCGCGGTTGCAGGTTGAACTGGCCGTCGTCCAGGAGACGCTGCGCGCGGCCAGTGACCGGGTGCAACGCACGCAGTTGCGCGCCCCGGTGCGCGGAACGATCAATGCGCTGCCGATCACCACAATCGGCGCCGTGGTCCGGCCCGGCCAGGCCGTGGCAGAAATCGTACCCGCCGATGACGGTCTGCTGATCGAGGCCGATATCCGCCCGCAGGATGTGGCGTTCCTGGCGCCGGGCGCGCCGGCCTCTGTCAAGATCTCGGCCTATGACTATCTCACCTACGGGGATCTTCCCGGAAAAGTAGAACGCATTGGGGCCGACACCATTGCCAATGCCGACGGCGTCGAGCTGTTTCGCGTGGTCGTGCGCACCGAGCGCAATTACCTGGGCTCGGATGACGATCCGCTGCCAATTTCGCCCGGAATGATTGCCTCGATTGATATCGGGACCGGCAACCGCACGGTTCTGGATTACATCATTCGGCCGATTCAGCGGGCCCGGTATGAGGCATTGCGCGAACGCTGACAAAGCGGGCCCAATTTATTTGCTGGTTGCGTCGAATATCCCGTCCCAGCCATCCGGAACCGGGTTTTGGCCCAAATCGGCAAGGCGGTCTTCAAACAGTGTGAAGTATCCCGCTATGTCCAGACCAACGGCCTGCGCCGCGTCGCGAGCTTGTGCCAGGCAGGTCTTGGCGTCCGCCCACTGGCCGGATCGATAGGCCGCCAGCATCCGGTCATTGGCAGCCACCATGGCCAGAAACCTGTCGGACTGCGCCATTTCGGCAAATCCAAGCAAGGCAAAGACCCGTTCGGGCAGATGTTTGCCTTTCACCCGGATGAGGTCGAGCTCCATCAAAGCGAAATCGCCTTTGACGGTGATGGCCGTTTCCTCGCCGACGACAATGGGCACTCCATAGGATTTCGTCTGACCTTCAAGACGCGAGGCCAGGTTCACGGGATCTCCCAGAGCGGTGTAGTCGAACCGCAGATCGCTGCCCATGTTGCCGACAAAACAGGTTCCGGTGTTGATCCCGATGCCAACGTCAAGCGTGCGCTCCTCGGCGCCATCCTCGCGGCTCTTTTCATTGACCCGCCGGACCGCCGCCAACATGCCGAGCGCGGCGCGGCAGGCGTTTCTGGCGTGATCGGGATCCGACATCGGCGCATTCCAGAACGCCATCACAGCGTCGCCCATGAATTTGTCGATGGTCCCGCCGCACTCCATGATCTCGTTCGACATTTCCGTCAGGAACTTGTTCATGAACTGGGTCAGCGCGCGGGGATGGTCACGAAAGCTTTCCGCGATCGCCGTAAACCCGCGCACATCCGAAAAGAGCACCGACAGATCCTGACGGTCTCCGCCCAGGCGCAGCGCTTCCGGGCTGTCGGCGAGTTTCGAGACCAGATCGGGCGAGACATACTGGCCAAAGGCGCCCCGGATCTGGCGCTTGCGGAATTCCTCACGCAGGTAGTTGGACCCGGACAGCAGCATCAGCAGCAAGATCGTTCCGCCGGTCGGATACGACGGATCAGTGAGCACGTTCCGGCCCACGTATGTGTAGTAAGTGAAAGCAATATAGCCGCCAATCAGAACCAGAGAGCTGAAGATCAGCGTCCGCGCCGTGATCAGCGGGGCGAATCCGATGACCAGAAGCCCCATGCCGACCAGAAACACCATTTCGCGGACTTCTGCCGTGTTGGGGCGGATAAGCAACTGATTGCCCAGAACGTTTTCCAGCAACTGCGCGTGGATTTCGACCCCGGCCATGGGAACGCCCAGCGGAGTTGGCCGGAAGTCCTCCAGCCCGATGGCCGACGTGCCCACCAGCAGGAGATGCCCGGCCAGGCGCCCTGGCGGCACCCGGTCTTCTAGCAGATCGGAAGCGGAGATGAAGCGGTTCGGATCCGAGTAGGAAAAGTGCGGCCAGACGCTGCCATCGGCTTCGGTGCGGATCAGCTGGCCACCCACAACAACGCCATCGATCCCTGCGTCGTTGGAGCGCACCGCAAAGGCCTGCCCGCCAGTGGCAATGCGCAAAAGCTCAATCGAGAGAGACAGCCGCAGCGCCTCCTGCACCATCATCACAAGCGGAACGCGGCGATAGACGCCGTCCGGGTCCGGCAGCACGGTAAAGACCCCGCGCCCGGTCGCGGCGTCCTCAAGTTCCGGCAGATTCTGCACCAGTTCCGGAAATTTCAGCAGGAAGCGTGTCGGGTCGGGCCCCAGAAAGGCATGGGGCACCTGGCGAACATTCTGCGCCGCGACGTTTTGCGAGATCACACCGCCCCGAACGCTCGTCTGGCCCACCACAACGCGCGCGTTGGCAAACACCTCCGCAAGGACCACGTCATTGGGCTGCAGTTCAGCCAGGCTGTCGCGGATGGGGCCCGGCAGATCCGGGTTGTCGAGGGCGATCTTGTCCGGGGACAGCCGGTCGGGTTCGGAAAATATGATATCGAAGGCCACTGCAGCGGCGCCAGCCTCCATGGCTTTCTGTACGAGATCGGCAATTGTCGTGCGGGGCCAGGGCCATTGGCCGAGTTCGCTGATGCTGCGGTCGTCGACATCCAGAATGGCCACGGGGAATTGTCCCGTCTCGCGGGGTGAAATTCTTTGGAAGATGTCAAACGACAACAGGCGCACGCGTTCGACAGCGACAGGGTCGACGATGCGCAAGGCGACCAACAGCCCGAGCAAGACCAGACCAGATAGGCGCCCAATGCCAAATGACGTAACGACCCTTTTTAGCATTCTGGTTGTGGCGCGCGTGACCGCATCGCCCCTGTGATCCCGCCGAGCGTCCGGCATCCGGATAGGTTGAAATCCGTGAACAAAGCCTCAAAAACACAGGTCAATTGTTGCTAAACTTTCGTCAAAATTTCGCCTTGATTTACCAAAGCTGGTCGAATCGCCCCAGCATGATAGTATTAAATCGTTGATAACGTTTATTTCGAGGCGGAAATAGTGTTGCGAATACTTGATTTTCGGCATGACGGTGGCGACGACCAGGCGGCTGTGGTCTCTGCTGAAGGTCAGGCAACCCTTGTTCTTCCAGAAGAAATCCGCCCCTTCGAGGCGGACTATTCCCGGTCCGGCCCGGATCTGATTCTGACCGAAAACGGTACAAAAACACTCGTCGTTACGAATTATTTCAAATCCGACCCGCCGCCGGATCTGGAAGCTGCGAATGGCGCGCACCTGGATGCCAAGACGGTTTTGATCCTGGCTGGCGAACTCGGCATTTCCGAATTTGCACAAGTTGGCAATGCCGCAACGTCGGTGCCCATCGGTCAGGTCGAGACCCTGTCCGGCGGCGCCAGTGTGCAGCGTGTGGACGGTACGGTCGAACAGCTTTCGCAGGGCGCTAAGATCTTCCAGAACGACCTTCTGGTGACAGACGCCAGCGCAACTGTCTCCGTCACCTTCTCGGATGGTACGATTTTTTCCCTCGCCGCGTCGTCGCGGATGGTTATCGACGAATTGGTCTATTCGCCGAGCGGTTCCGACAATTCCGGCAACTTCAACCTGATCCAGGGCGGGTTCGTCTTTATCGCCGGGCAGGTCGCCAAAACCGGTGACATGGTGGTGTCCACCCCGTCCGCAACGATGGGGATCCGCGGCACCAATGTTTCGGTCGATGTTGTGTTGAACGATGGTGTGGCCACAGTCACGGTTGCGCTCAACCCGGACCCCGATAGCACGATCGGCGAATTCATTCTCTACGACGAAAACGGCGAGATCATCGCGGTCGTGGATCGCACGGATACGATGTGGATTGTCTCTCCGGTCGAGGGCGAGACACGGGAAGTGCCTCGCACCGTCGAGGATTTTGAAGATGACTCGATCCTGATCGCCGAAGCCGTCAACGCCTATCGCATCGCCAACACCCGGTTTGACAATGGGGATCCCTTCGTTGAACTGGGCGGCTCGCCCAATCAGGCGGGCCAGGACGGCACACCGAACGACAATAATCTCGGCGCGCCCGAAGAAGTGGTGCCCGAGCCGTTGCAACCGCCCGATGAAGACGGCAACGATCCGTCGCAAAACGGCGGCGGGTCCGAAGATGATGACGCCAGCCTTTTGCCGGAAATCGACAACCTGCGTCTCGCCTCAGCGCCGGTCACCGCCTCGGACCTGTCGGTCGACGGTGTTGAAGACGCGATGGGCGATCAGGCGATTGTCGGCGACCTTGTGCCGGAAGGCTTTTCCCCGGACACGGTCACGCTCAACGTGATCGAAAACCCGCAGAACGGCGAACTCGTCATCACCGACGACGGGGAATTCATCTACACGCCGGAGCCAGATTTCTTCGGGCAGGACGAGTTCACCTATTCCGTGACAACCGAAACCGGCGGCACGGATATCGGCACGGTGATGATCAATCTCCAGCCGGTCAATGATGCCCCAGAGGCCAATACGGACAGCGGCTTGGTCTCTGAAGACGGCATGATCACTTTTCAGCCGCTCCTGAACGATGTCGATATCGACGGGGACGAACTGACAACGGTTGTTGTGGTCTCTGGCGAAAATGGCCGCGCTGTACTGAACGAAGACGGCACCATCACCTATACGCCTGACCCGAATTTCGCCGGAGAGGACACCTTCAGCTATACCGTGTCTGACGGGCAGGGCGGGTCGTCAACCGGCCTTGTCACCGTGATCGTCACACCTGTGAATGATGCGCCCGTGCCGGCCAATGACGCGACGCAGACGGCAGAAGACACCAGCGTGACGATTGATCCCGCTGCGGACGATTCAGATATCGACAGCGAAGATCTGACGGTCACGGATGTGGGCGAAGCGGCCTTTGGGACCGTGGTGCTGAACCCGGATGGCACGATCACCTACACGCCCAATCCCAACGCCAGCGGAGAGGACAGCTTCAGCTATACCGTGTCAGATGGCGAAGGGGAAACGGCCACCGGTCTTGTGACCGTTACGGTCACGGCGGTGAACGACGCGCCCGAGGTGGCGGACACGACGCGCGCGGCGACCGAAGATGGGGTTGCCGTTGATGTCCTGCTTGCTGATCTGGGCAGCGACCCCGATGGCGAGGATGATGGCGAAACGCTGAGCTACGAGATCACCGGGGATCCGTCCGGCGGGACCGCCAGCATTGATGGCACCACCCTGAGTTTCGATCCCGGCGCGGATTTTCAGGACCTGTCTGCGGGTCAGACCCGCGATGTCCAGATCGAGGTCACTGCCACGGATGCACAGGGCGAAACCGCGACCGGAACAGTGACGGTGACCGTGACCGGTGTGAATGACGCGCCGAATCTGGACGACGGCACCGGTGTGGCCACGGAGGATGGTGCGGCGGTCGACATCCCGCTGGCCGGTCTGGGCAGCGATGCCGACGGCGAGGATGATGGCGAAACGCTGAGCTACGAGGTCACTGGCGATCCGTCCGGCGGCACCGCCAGCATTGATGGCACCACGCTGAGCTTTGATCCCGGTGCGGATTTTCAGGATCTGTCTGCGGGTCAGACCCGCGATGTCGAGATCGAGGTCACTGCCACGGACGCCCAGGGCGAAACCGCGACGAGCACAGTGACCGTCACAGTGACCGGCGTGAATGACGCGCCCGAT
>JBCDEC010000062.1:0-19359 GCA_039179965.1 Pseudomonadota bacterium | reverse complement strand
CGCGTCGGCAGCCAGGTCAATCTGGAACGCGCGCTCAAGGTGGGGGACGAACTGGGCGGGCATATCGTCTCTGGTCATGTGGACGGTGTCGCCGAGGTGATCTCGGTCGCTGACGAAGGCGACAGCACGCGTGTGTCTTTCCGCGCACCCAACGCGCTCGCCAGGTTCATCGCGCCCAAGGGCTCGGTGGCGCTCAATGGAACGTCGCTGACCGTGAACGATGTGCAGGGCGCCATCTTTGGTGTGAATTTCATCCCCCATACCAAGGACGTCACGACCTGGGGACAGGTGGGCGTCGGCGATCCGGTCAATCTCGAGATAGATACACTGGCGCGCTATGTGGCGCGCCTTGCGGAGGCGTCATGAGCAAATCGCCTGGCCTCGGCCACAACAAGGGCCCCACGATGGAGCCCGGCCATACCTATCGCACCTACCAGTGGAAACGCGCGCGCGAGGCGCTGATGCCAAAGGCCATCCCGCTGTTTGTGGTCAAGATGCGGGTCAAACGGGCCGCCGAACTGGGGATGGATTACGCCACCTATGCGCGCTGCCGTCAGGCGACCGGTCACGACATTCTGGCCTTGCTGTTTTCGTCCAATGCGCTTCGTGTCATCGGCCCGGGGGCGGCCATGCCGGGCGCGGAACGTGTCGCGCTGGAGCGGGTCAAGGCGGCCCGGAAGCTCGCGCTGGTGCAGGCGCCCAAGGATCCCGCGACTGTATTGCAGGCCAATCCGGTGCTTGATGCCACGGCTGCGGCGCCGCTCTTCACGGACAGCTGGAGCCAGATGCGGGACCGTGTCCGCGGCTTTATCCGCACCCAGGCGTTGCCAGCGCGGCAAGTGCTCATCATTGGCGACGCGCCGCTCGAAGAGGAATGGAGCACCGCCGCACAAGCCTGCGGCTACCTGCCGTCCTCGGCCTATTTCGCGCACCAGTAGACCCGTTCGCAGCCCTGCCGGAAGCGGTGCGATTTGTGTCTTTGCGCCGCAGCGTTCCGGGCCAAGTGCTCTGGTCATCCCGCGCCGGAGGGGCTATCTGCGGGGCATACTGCGAAAGGTTTGAGCCATGAGCTTTGAGACCCCGGGCGCCGTCGAACAGAATTGGCGCGATGCGATCTCGTCCATCGAAGAGATCATCGAAGATGCGCGCAATGGCCGTATGTTCATTCTGGTCGACCATGAAGACCGGGAGAACGAAGGCGACCTCGTGATTCCGGCCCAGATGGCCACGCCGGAGGCGATCAACTTCATGGCCACCCACGGGCGCGGCCTGATCTGCCTTTCGCTGCCCGGCGAGCGGACCGATGCGCTTGGTCTCAGCCTGATGTCGACCAACAATTCCTCGCGCCATGAAACCGCCTTTACCGTCTCGATCGAGGCGCGCGAAGGCGTCTCGACCGGCATCTCGGCCCATGACCGGGCGCGCACCGTGGCCGTGGCCATTGATGCCGGCAAAAGTCAGGCCGACATTGCCACGCCGGGCCATATCTTTCCGCTGCGCGCCCGCGACGGCGGTGTTCTGGTCCGGGCCGGCCATACCGAGGCCGCGGTCGATATTTCACGTCTGGCCGGATTGAACCCCTCGGGCGTGATCTGCGAGATCATGAACGAAGACGGCACCATGGCCCGGTTGCCCGATCTGGTCGCCTTTGCACAACGCCATGGGCTCAAGATCGGCACGATTTCGGATCTCATCGGCTATCGGCGGCGCCATGACAATCTGGTCCGGCTCAGCGATCAAAAGTCCGTCGAAAGCGCGCATGGCGGTCAGTGGGATCTGCGGATTTTCACCGACGAAACCCAGGGCGCTGAGCATATTGCGCTGATCATGGGGGACATCTCCACCGAGGAACCGGTCCCGGTGCGGATGCATGTTCTCGATCCGATGCGCGACGTGATCGGTGTCAGCGGCGAAGATCGATCGAGCGAATTTTCCGATGCCATGAGCATCATCGCCGGTGAAGGCCGCGGGGTGGTGGTGCTGCTGCGCGATCTGACCATGAAACTGGCCGATCAAAGCGATGTCTCGCCCCAGACCCTGCGCCAGTATGGCCTGGGCGCGCAGATCCTGAGCTCACTGGGCCTGTCGCGCATGATCCTTCTGACCAATTCTCCGGCCCCCAATGTGGTGGGTCTGGAAGCCTATGGGCTGGAAATCATCGGCACCCGACCGATCACGAAGGAGTAAGACATGGCCGCACCTGACAGTCACGGCGCGCTCCCGCGTCCAAGCTTTGACGAAGCGCCCAAGCTGCTTCTGGTTGTCGCGCCTTTTTACCGCGATATCGCAGATATGCTGATCGCGGGGGCCGAGACAGAAATCTCCGCTGCTGGGGGCAGCTGTGAGGTCGTGGAGGTCCCTGGTGCGCTGGAGGTGCCAACGACCATCGCCATGGCTGCCCGGCTTCAGGATTTCCACGCATATGTCGCGCTTGGCTGCGTGATCCGCGGCGAGACCACGCATTACGAGACGGTGTGCAACGACAGCAGCCGGGCCATTCAGCTTCTGGGTCTGCAGGGGCTTTGCATTGGCAACGGCATTCTGACCGTTGAAAACAAGGCGCAGGCCCTGGTCCGCGCCAATCCGGACGAGATGAACAAGGGTGCCGGCGCGGCCGCGGCGGCCTTGCATCTGCTTGCGCTGAGCCGTAAGTGGGGCAACCGCGCCAAGGGCATTGGCTTCAAAGTGTCTGCGGGCGATCTTCTCTCGACCGATAGCTAGGGGCTCGCTCAGCCGATGACCGCCAATCCGTCCACCGCCCGATCCGGCACTCTGGCCCGCAAGATGAAATCCGCCGCCCGGCTTTATGCCGTACAGGCGCTTTTTCAGATGGAGCAATCGGAGCAAAGCTCGACCCAGGTGGTGCAGGAGTTTCTCGATCACCGTTTTGGAACCAGCTATGACGGGGTGGAGATGATCGAGGGCGATGTGGATCTTTTTCGCCGCACGATCGACAATGCCGTGAATTTTCAGGCCGCCATCGACCAGATGACGGATCGCGCGCTGGTGAGCAAATGGCCGATCGCGCGGATCGATCCGACGCTGCGCGGGCTGTTTCGCGCGGCGGGCGCCGAACTGACCCAGTCGCAAACGCCGCCAAAAGTTGTGATCAGCGAATACGTCGATATTGCGCGCGCCTTCTTTCCAGACGGCAAAGAGGCAAATTTCGTCAACGCGGTTCTGGACCATATGGCGCGCGCGGCCAAGCCAGAGGCATTCTGAGGCGTCACCTGCGTCTTCGCACGCCAAAGCGTGGACGCCCGATCCGGGCGCGCGACGGGGCAGGGGGCTGGACGGAAGCCAGAGCCCTGCTACCTGTTTTGAATAGAGGAGATGTGTCATGTCCGTTCCCATCAAACACCTGATCCGTCAAAGCCTGATCGGCTTTGCCATAGCCGCGGCCTTTGTCGCGCTATTGCTTGGCCTGAACGTGGCGAACCTGTGGGAGCTTGTGCGCAACTCTGATGTCGGCGTCCTGGCCTTATTTTTGCTTTGGTTTTTCAATGGTATTGTCTTTGCCAGTGTCCAATTGGGCATCTTCATCATGTCCCTGGCCGAGAAGAGCGACAGCACCGGCGGGCGTGGCCGGGGCATTGCAGATTACGTCCCTGTTCGCGTGCCGGCGCACGCCGGGTCGCGGGCCAGACAGAACGATCTGATCCGCCGCTGATCTCTGCTTGAGGGTTTGGATCCCGAAGGGCCTGCACCTTGGGATTGATGTGATGGTCCGCACACAGCGCTGACGCGACCCGCGATACGGATCATGTTCCGGGCTCCCCTCTGGTGCACCGCTGCCGGAGCGCCTACATTCACCCTATTGATGCCCAGAAAGGCCGGATCTGGCCCGAACTGGCATTTCGGCCCGTTTGGGGAGAATTCACTGGCCCGGGAGGGCACCGCTGACATGAGCCGCCACAAAGAACTTTCCGCCCAGTCGCTGGCGTTTTGGGGACCCGGTGACCTTGGCAGGGTCACAGAGGTTTTCACCGATAACTACACCAACCATCAGGAACCCGATGTCGACGGTGGTCCGAAATCCATTGATCTCAAGGAATGGACCGACACGGTCGCGAGCTTTCGCGAGGCGTTTCCGGCCACAAAGGTCGAGATTTTTCAACAGATTGGCGAAGGCGACTATGTGAGCACACGCTGGCGCTTCGAAGGTGTACTGAAAGGCGAATACCTCGGGTTGCCCCCGACCGGTAAGACCTATGCCTGGAGCGGCATACAAATTGACCGTTTCGAAGACGGCAAGATAGCCGAAAGCTGGGTCAATTGGGATATGTACTCCCTGTTCAAGGATTTGGGGATCATCAAGTAACCTATTGGCTGGCGTCGTATTTTGCGGTGGGACCTGCCCGCAGGTCACCTGCAGGGGTCATAGGGTTTGAGGTCGGCAACTTGGTGTTCGATACGCACTGCCTGTGCCGGACCAGCGGGCCGATCAACCCATTGTCCGGGCGCATGACCTGCACACAGAACAACCGCAACGCCGCGCTCGGTTCCGATCGCCGTCGTAGAGGCCACAAGATGGCTATCCGGGGTATCTGTCGCTGTGCCTGTGCGGGTGAATGTCTGTTGCCAACTGGTCCACTTGTTCGGCAAGCCTCACGGCAGCCTGTCGGCCTGCCAGGTCTCGTCATTCGACCGGGACCGCCCGCTGCGCGCATGCCGGCCAAGATGGAGTCGCTCGGTGTTGCGGCCACGACGGCTCGCCACTTGCCCATGCCATAGGCCCCGGGGTGATCCTCAGTGCGGTTGCGAACGAACACGGGGTGCGCGATCCGCATCTGGTGGCGGGGCGCTTGGTCTTGAAGACAGATACAACATCTGGGATCCGGACCACAGTCGTGTCATGTGAAACACCGTTCACCCCAAACCTGCAGACTTGGGGCAGGTCCGCGAGTGAGACCTTCCACAGCGTCACCCCCCCGCGAACGGCCTGCTAGCGTCTTAGGTCCCAACGTGCCGCGATGCCTTGTCCGAGGCCGTCCGGGCGAAACCAGTGCCTCCGCGCAAGTGTGAGACCCCCACAAGGGGTCATTCCGGAAAAGGGTAGGTGACGGGGGACCACCACAACCGTGCGGTTCTCTCATTCCCGAGGACCTGTATATACAGGTGGGCGCCAGGTAAACAGGCCAGGACCTGAACAGAGCCAGCTCCCTCGGAATTGCTTAAGGCCACCGGAATGTACCCGTCCACAAGAGGGGCAGACCCCGTCACCCCTGCATCTAATCTGCGGACCCCGCCGGGACAAGACCTGAAGTCGGTTGATTTTGTTCTTGTTTCGTTCATAATCTCAGCATGGACATGCCCAACGCCCCACAGATGATGCCTGGCCAGCTTCTGGCGCGCGGCGTCAGTCGCCATCTGGCTCATCTTGGCCTGGTGAGTGTTGAGGAGTTCACGCCCAGTCGCGGCCTGCGCGTGGATGTGCTGGCGCTGGGCCCCAAAGGCGAGTTGTGGGTTGTGGAGTGCAAATCCTCCCGGTCCGATTTCATGAGCGATAACAAGTGGCAAGGCTACCTGGAGTGGTGCGACCGCTTCTTCTGGGCGGTTGATACGGCCTTTCCGACCGAGCTGTTGCCCGACGGCACGGGGCTGATTATTGCGGATGCCTATGATGCCGAGATCATTCGGATGGGGCCGGAAGACAAGCTCGCTCCGGCCCGCCGCAAAGTCATGATCCAGAAGTTCGCCTCTCATGCCGCCCGGCGGCTGCACGCGCTGCGCGACCCGGAAATGGTCCTCGGCGCGGGCCGCTATTGACTGGCCGGGGCTTGAACCGGCAGCCTTGCCGGATGGGTGCCGGGCCAGTGCCATCGCCGTCCGCGAGGGTCAGCGACGCCGGGAACAATCGGTCCTTAGCCTGATGTTAGTCTGTTGATGCCGTGACAGACTATCCGGATCTTACGCTGCAGGTCGCGCGCCTGACGCTGAGGCGGTTCCGGGAGGACGATCTTGGCGATTTACACCGCGTTCTGGGCGATCCGGATGTGATGGCCTACAGCGACGATGGCCCTCTTTCGCAAGCCGGCGTCGCGCGCTGGTTGGCCCGGGCGATTGCCGGACCGGCCAATGCCCCCGGTTACCGGGCGGTTGTTCTGACGGCAACACAGCAACTGATCGGCTATGTTTCACTCACGACATCCGCCACCAGGATCGGCCCGGGCGCGCTGGAATTTGGCATTCGGCTGGCGCGCCCCGCCTGGGGACAGGGACTGGCAAGGGAGGCTGCCCTGGCGGTTCTGGACGACGCGCGACGCAGGTGTCCCGATGCGCAGGTCATGGCGGTGGTCGACCCCGGAAATCTGCGCTCTGTTGCGTTGCTGACCGCGCTGGGCTTTCGTTACCAAAGCGACATCAGCTTCCCCGGGTATGATCACCCGGATCATCTCTATGCCCGGCCTGACGCGGATTGCCTTGACTAGCGCCGGACGGCCTCGGCGGCTTTGGCGGCGGCCATGATCTCTTCGGCGATTTCGCGGGCTTCATCCGGTTCGAAATCCATTGGAATCTCGACAGACTGCGCCTCGATGAATAGCCGCACCATGCCCTGGTCGGTGGGTCCGATCTGCAGATTGGCTGCGATATCGCGTTCAGTGTTGATGCCCATAGCGGCCTCCATCGGGTGACGGGCTTGGCTAGCGGCTTCGGGCTTGAAAAGCAAGCGCGGCTGGGTTTGATTAAAGTCATGATTACCCCAAGTCTCAGACCTTTCCAACCGGCTGATGCCGACTGGCTGGTGGAGCGTCACCAGACGCTCTACAGCCTTGACGAAGGCTTCGATGACACCTTCGGACCGCTTGTGCGCGAGATCCTTGATGGGTTTGTCGCCTCCCATGATCCCGCCTGTGAGGCCGGCTGGATTGCCGAGGGCGAGGGGCAACCGTTGGGCAGCATCTTTTGTGTCCGCCAGGCGCCCGGGATTGCCAAGCTGCGCTTGTTCCTGCTGGTGCCCGAAGCGCGCGGCCTGGGTCTGGGCAAACGGCTTTTGCGGCAGTGCATGGGGTTCGCCCGCGACGCCGGATACACTGAGATGCAGCTTTGGACGCATGAAAGTCACCGGGCCGCCTGCGCGCTTTACCGGGCCCATGGATGGCAGATCACAGAGAGCAAATCAGTGACCAGTTTCGGCGTCAATCTGGTCGAACAAGGCTGGCGAGTCACGCTTTAGTCGCGCGCGCGCGGCGCGGCGAACCGGGGGCGGTTCGCTCACCCATGACGCCGGGATTGGGCTTGCATTGCCAGACGTGCTTGGATACATCGCCAGCGAGTGCCGCCTTAGCTCAGTTGGTTAGAGCGCTGGATTGTGGATCCAGAGGTCGCAGGTTCGAACCCCGCAGGCGGTACCATCCCCAAACATCGCTGAGATCATCCAAACATGCGGCGGACAGGTGTCAGCGAAGCCGGTCCCGCGCCGCCCGTATGGATGTCGCCCTGTCAAATCCAGCCGCCCAGCACGCCCCGCGCCACCGCCCCGCCTTTGTCGTAAACGGAGTAGATCTGTCGCCTTCCGAATGCTGATCTGACCATACGCAACACAGGAGCGGGCTATGGGTGCAGACGGCGCGGACCTCATCAACCTGGCGCAATATCCGATCCACGAGGACGGCCCGGCGCGCGATGCAGTGCTGGCCAATGTGCGCCGGGACCTGGCGCGCGATGGCTGTGCTGTTTTGCGGGACTTTGTGACCCCGGCGGCGATTGCGTCGCTGGCACGGGAAGCGGACGGCGTCGCCGGCCAGGCGCATCGGTCGTTCAACCGGACCAACGCCTATTTCACCAAGGACGATCCCCGCCTGCCGCAGGAGGATCCACGGCGACAGTTTTATGACCGCTCCAACGCCTTCATTGCGGCGGACAATTTCTCCAACGCCGGTCCATTGCGGCAGATCCACGATTTCACCGGCTTTGACGGGTTTATCCAGGCGTGTCTGCAAGAGACCCGTTTTCACCGATATGCCGATCCGTTGGCCGATGTGATCGTGAACATGGCCGAAGCGGGCAATGGCTTTCCCTGGCACTTTGACACCAACAACTACACGGTCACGCTGGCCATTCAGAATGCCGAGGGCGGGGGGGCCTTTGAATACGCCCCTGGCATCCGGGAAGGCGATGAGAACTACGACGAGGTCAAACGGGTCCTTGACGGGACCTCCGACAAGATCACGGTCCTGGAGCTACAGCCGGGCGATCTGCAGATCTTTCGCGGACGATATTCGTTGCACCGGGTAGCCCCACTGACCGGTGATCGTGCACGGTATGTCGCGATTTTCTCTTATGTTGAAGAACCTGACATGGTGGGCCGCCCGGAACGGACCGAGCAGCTATACGGCCGCACGCTGCCGATCCATTGGGAACGCGCCGGACAGCGGGCGGATGCCTATATCGACTAGGTCTATGCCGGCTGGGGCTATGTCGATTGGGGCTATGTCCACTTGGGCTATGTCGATTGGGGCTGTGTAGATTGGGGCTATGTCCACTTGGGCTATATCGATTGGCGCAATTTTGACTTGGCGCAATTTTGACTTGGCTGGTGCCAAGCCCGGGGCGCGCTCACCCGGCGCGTCCGGCCAGCCAGCCAAGGACCACCGCGCTCAGCAACCCGTTGCCGGACAGGTACCCGCTGTCGCCCTGGCCTGAGACCCCGCAGGCTGCGCCGCCCCCTGCATAGAGATTGGGAAACACGCCGCCGTCGGACTTGCGCACACGGGCCGCGGCATCGACTTGCAGCCCGCCCTGGGTATGAAACAAGGCGCCGGTTACCCGCACGCCCATATAGGGCGGCGCCAGCGGTCGCGGCGAGAAGGTCCTGCCAAACTGGTCCGTGCCGCCAAGCGGGATCTCTGCCAGGGTCTCGGCAAGACCGGCGCAGGGCAAACCCAAGGCCTCGGCCAGGCCTTTGATGGTGTCTGCGCAGTGTATGGCGCCGAGCGCCTCGGCGCGTTTGAAATCCTCGAACTGGCGGGCAATTGCGGCAATGCGGGCATCAAAGATTGCAAATGCCACGGAGTCCGGCTGCGCCAGAACGGCGCGCGCCGCCTCGGAATAGCCCTGCGCTTCGTTCCAGAAGCGTTTGCCATCGCGATTGACTTGCACCCCGCCTTCGGTGATCACCGCCCAGGTGATCAGGATGCCATGGGGATGCGCCACGTTTCCATGCCCCTGAAAAGCCCCCAGATGCTGCGTCTGCGCCTGCAGGGCTTCGCCCCAGAGCACCGCTTCGCCGCGGTTTCCGTCATGACCGAACCAAAGGGCCTCCGAAATCTGCGGCATATGATCAGCGACCAGCCCGCGATTGCCGCCAAAGCCGTTGCAGGCCAGGATCAGCCGCGCGCAGGCGATCGTTTCGGTGCCGCCATCGGGGCGGGTGACGGCAATGCCGCGGATGACGTCGCCGTCATGGAACAGCGTGGTGGCGCGGCGATCGCAGATCACATCCAGCCCGGCCCGTTCGCAGGCACTGCGCAAAGCGTCGATGAGTTCCGCACCGGCGCGTGTCGGCAGCCCGTGCATCCGCCGACGCGCATGGCCCGGGTAGTCGAAATCGCTGACCACGGAGAAGGGCAGCCCGTGCCGCTCGGCCAGCCAGTCGATCACCTCTGCGGCGTGTCCGGTCAGCAAGTCCACCAGCGCCGGATCGTTCTCATCATGCGCCTTGGCCTGGATATCCCGGGCAAACAGCGCGGCGCTGTCCGTGATTCCGGCGGCCTTCTGGATCCGGGTTCCCGCGGCCGGAATGAGCCCGGCCGACAGCGCGGTCGAGCCGCTGGGCACCGGGTCGGCTTCGATCACCAGCACCTCCTGCCCGGTCTCGGCGGCGGCCAATGCCGCGACCAGACCACAGGCACCGGCACCGATAATCAGTGTGCCGGTGTCCAGATCAAACGATCCCGGTGGCGCGGCGATCTCAATCGGATCTGCTGTCATACCGGGCTCCGGCCTTGAGCATGTCGTCGGTGCCGACCACCTCGTTCAGCCCTCCGAAGTCAAACATCTGCTCTGAAAACGGTTTGTTTGAGCCGTGGGCGGCAAGGCTTTGGTAATAGGCCTGCGCGGTCTTGGCGAGCGCCCGGACGATCCCCCCGGGGAAGATCACGATGGAAAAGCCTTGTTCCTGCAGGTCCTGTGATCCGAGCATCGGTGTCGCGCCGCCTTCAACCATATTGGCCAGAAGCGGCACCCGTGGTGCAAATTGCTCGGTTATGGCGCTCAGGTGCGCCCGGCTTTGCGGGGCTTCGATAAAGAGCACGTCGGCCCCGGCTTCGAGATAGGTTTCTGCACGCTCGGTTGCCGCCGCGAACCCTTCGACCGCGATGGCATCGGTTCGCGCGACGATGAGCGTGTCGGCGCTGGCGCGTGCGTCGGCCATCGCCGCGATCTTGCCCGACATCTCCGCCGCAGGGATCAGGGACTTGTCCGACAGGTGGCCACAGCGCTTGGGATAGGTCTGGTCCTCTACCTGCAGGGCCGCTGCGCCCGCGCGTTCATACAGCCGCATCGTGCGCTGCGCGTTCAGTGCATTTCCAAATCCGGTATCGGCATCGATGATCACCGGGAGAGGCGTCCGGTCGGCAATCAGGGCCATGGTGTCGGCCATCTCCGAAGAGGTCGTCAGACCGATATCCGGGCGCCCCAGGCGGGTGTAGGCGACGGCGGCTCCGCTCAGATACAGCGCTTCGAATCCGGCCGTTTCGGCCAGCGAGGCGGTAAGCCCATCATAGACCCCTGGCGCCACGAGGATCTCCGAACGGGCGAGACGCTCTTTCAATGTCATGACTGGCGCTCCAGCCACGTCATGACCTCGGCGCAGGTCTGCTGATGCGTCACGGTTCCCAGCGACAGCAGTGTGGCGTCATGGACCTCGGCGTTGAATGCGGCGCATCCGTCGGTCAGCATCACGGTGTCAATGTTGCGCAAATGCGCGTCTCGCAGGGTCGAGGCGACGCCGCCATTGGTGACAATGCCCCCGACGATCAGCGTTTCGATCTCCAGCGCGCGCATCAGATATTCCAGCCGCGTCTGGTAGAAGGCGGAATAGGCGACCTTTTCGATCTCAAAATCGCAGGGCTGCAGCGCGTCGACCAGGGTGTGGCCAAAGCTGCCGGGCGCAAAGTCACCCGGGCCAAGAAACGGCCGCAAGGCTTTGAGATGGGGGGCAATCAGCGGTGTGCCGCTGCGGTCAGGCACCAGCGTGAATTGCGCCGAGATATAGCGTCCGCCGGCCGCCTGCAACGCGCGTGCGATCGGCGCGATGCGCGCAGGCAGGGCCGCGATCGCCTCGGCGGATTGACCGGCGCGCCCATAAGCGCCCTCGGGATGGAGGAAGTCGTTCTGCAAATCGATGGTCAGCAAGGCGGTCCTGACAGGATCCCAGTGGCCGGGCGTGTGCATCTACATATCCTCCCGTGGTTCGATGATTGTGTTGCCGAATGGATCGACGCGTCCTTGCAGATCGGGCTCGATCAGCACAGTGGTGTCGGGCTGGGTCAGGATCGCCGGTCCGGAAATCGTCGTGCCCACGGGCAAGGACAGCCGGTCATAGATCGCCGTCTCGTGCCAGCTGTCGCCAAAGTGCACCGGCCGGGTGGAAAGCGGCGTGACCGGGCCGCTGGTCTTGGGCGCGAGGGTCGAAAGGTCAAACTTGGGCCGTTTGCCGGTGACCGCGCTGCGCAGGTTCAGGATCCGGCGCACGCCGTTCTTCAGAAGCCGCCCGTAGGTGGCGTGATAGGCCGTGTCGAAGGCGGCCTCGATGGTGGCGGGGTCGGTGGGCTGCACCTGTCCGTCATGCACCGGCACGTGCAGCGGCACCGGGACAGTATGGGTTTGCCCGACATAGGCCATGTCCAGTTCAAAGGTGACCTCGCGGGCCTCAAAGGTGGTCCGGGCTGCCGACAGAAGCGCCATGCCGCGGTCAACATGATCCTGCATGAAGGCGTGCAGCGCCTCAGTGTCGAGATGCGCGACCAGCGCATTGATCGTCTGCACAAAATCCTGACGCATATCGGCGATGACACAGCCCATGGCCGAGGTCACGCCCGGGTAGCGCGGAACAATGGCGCGCGCGATGCCGACGTCGGCGAGCATGGCGCCTGCATGAAGCGCCCCGCCGCCGCCGAAGGGCATGAAGGCAAACCGCTTGGGATCAAAGCCGCGCTCGATGCTGACCAGGCGGATGGCCCCGGCCATTCTGGAATTGGCGACCCGCAGGATCGCCTCGGCGGCGGCATGGGTGGGAAGGTCAAGCGGCGTGCCGACATGGCGGTCAATTGCCTGCGCCGCGCCGGCCACGTCGAGTTTGTCCAGCTTGCCGCCAATCGGGTTGTCGGGATCGATGCGGCCCAGCACGACGTTGGCATCCGTCACGGTGGGCCGTTCATTGCCAAGCCCATAGGCCACCGGCCCCGGGTTGGAGCCAGCGCTTTCCGGCCCGATGTTCAGCAGCCCGCCCTTGTCGACCCAGGCGATGGAGCCGCCCCCGGCGCCGATGGTGGTGATCTCGATCATCGGATTGCGCACCACCATGCCGAAGTCGATGGAGGTTTGCAGCGCCAGCATCGTTTGGCCTTCGGCGATCAGCGAGACATCGAAACTGGTGCCGCCCATGTCTCCGGTGATCACATTGTCAAAACCGGCGGTTTGGGCGATGTACCCGGCCGCGATCACGCCTGCGGCCGGGCCGGAGAGCGCCGTTCGCACCGGCAGACGGCAGGCCGTGCCCACATCCATCACCCCGCCGTTGGATTGCACGATCATGAACTCGCCCTCAAAACCACCCGAGGTCAGCGCGGTTTCCAAGCGGTGCATGTAGCCCGAGACTTCCGGCTGCAGGTAGGCATTGAGCGCCGTGGTGGAAAAACGTTCGAACTCACGGATTTCGGGAAGGATTTCGTAGGACGCGGAGACATGCGGGTTCGGCCACACCTCTCGCACGGCGGCCACCGCCGCAGCCTCGTTCTGAGGATTGGCGTAGGCGTTCACGAACAGGATCGCAACGGCCGTGCAGCCCTGCGCCTGCAGTTTCGCCGCTGCCGCGCGCACGCTGGTCAGATCGACGGGCTGGCGAATGGTTCCGTCGGCCAGCGTGCGCTCGGGCACGTCCAGCCGGTCGCGCCGGTCGACCAAAGGCTCGAAATCCCCGCGCAGCCCCCAGGTCCGGGGTCGGTCACGGCGGCGCATCTCCAGCACGTCGCGCAAGCCCTGGGTGCAGATCACGCCGGTCTTGGCCCCCTTGCGTTCGAGCAGAGCATTGGTGCCAGCGGTTGTGCCATGGACGACAACGGCGATATCGGACAGCGCGGACACGTCCCGGCGCAGGCCGTCGAGAAAGCCGTCCGACTGGTCTGGCCGCGTCGTGGGCACCTTGGCTACACGGGCGGTCCCGTCGTCTTCGTTGAGCACAAAGACATCTGTAAAGGTGCCCCCGACATCAACACCGATCATTTGTCCGCTCATGACGATGCCTCCCGCCAGGCCGGTCCATAGGCGGCATCGGCCGCTTCGGGGCTGACCAGCCCGCGCGCGACATCCCGGGCGATGGCGGCCGGGGCGCGGGCGTCTGCCGGCCCGTATCCGCCACCGCCCGGGGTTTCCAGACGGACCGCCTCGCCCTGCCGCAGTTTGATCCCGCGCATTTTCGACACCAGCGGCGGCGCCGCGCGCCCGCCGTCGTGGTCATAGGTGAAGACGTTCATTGCACCATCCCCGCCTTGGGCGATCCCCTTGGGCGGAAACCGGCCCCGTTCGCCGAAAAGGAAGGCCTCGGCGCCGTTTTCCTCCAGCACCTCGATTTCATAGACCGCGCCCAGCCCGCCCCTGTGGGCGCCGGTGCCCGCGCTGTCTGGGCGCAGCGCCCATTGCCGGAACACAACCGGATAGGCCGCCTCCAGGATCTCCAAAGGCGGGATGGTGGCCGTGGAGATCGGCGCGTTGCCATGGTTCAGCCCGTCGCTCTCGATCGAGCCGCCATGCCCGCCACCGTAGAAACTGAACATCACCCAGGGTTGGCCATTGGCGCGTTTTCCGGCGATCGAGAGGGCATTGATCGTACCATAGGCATTGGCCACCACCCGGTCTGGAGCGGCCTGGGCGAAGGCCGAAAAGACCACGTCAATCATGCGCAGAATTGTCTCGGTGTAGCCGCCCGTCGGTGCCGGAAACGCGGCCGACAGCATCGATCCCTCCGGAACGATGACGTCGATCGGCCGCATCACCCCGGCGTTTGCGGGCAGCGCGGGAAACACGTGCTTGATCGCCACATAGGCGGTCGCGACCGTTGTCGGCAGGGAAATGTTGACCGGGCCGGCGCATTGCGGGGCCGAGCCGGTGAAATCAAGCACCATCCGGTCGCCGCGGATCTCCAGCGCCAGACTGATGCGCAACGGCACGTCGGTGATCCCGTCATTGTCGAGAAAATCCTCGGCCTCCCAACGGCCATCCGGCAGCTCTGAAAGCTCAGAGCGCATCAGCGCCTCCGCGCGGTGCCCCAAGGCGGTGAGGGCGGCCGATATGGTTTCGCTGCCATATTCACCGAGCAATTCGTCCATCCGGCGGACCCCGAGATCCAGCGCGCCCAGCTGCCCGTTCAAATCGCCCATGGCCGATTGCGGCAGACGCGTGTTGCGCAGAAGAATGTCGATGATGTCCTGGTTGATCTCGCCTTTGCGCGCGAGTTTCACCGGCGGCAACACAAAGGCTTCCTGGAACACATCCGTGGCCGCCGGATTGTAATTCCCCGGAACCGCGCCGCCCACGTCGTGCCAGTGCCCAACGGAGGCGAGATAGCAAAACAACGCGCCGTCGTGGAAATAGGGCCGCACCAGACGCATGTCCGACAGATGCGTGCCGCCGATATGGGCATCGTTGAAGATATAGATGTCGCCGTCTTCGAGATCTCCGTCCTCGGCGGCCTTCTCGATCACCGCCTTGACCGCAAACGACATCACACCGACAAAAATCGGCAGGCCGGATTTGCCCTGCACCAGCGTGTCGCCGGTGGTGGCGGAGTAAATCCCGTGGCTTGCATCATGCGCCTCGGCAATGATCGGGTTGAAGGCGGCCCGGAACAGGGTGGCGTCCATCTCGTCGGCGATCTGTTCCATCCGGCCGGCGAGAACCGACAGGGTAATCGGGTCGATGTCGCTCATGCCTGTGCCCTCACTTCTGCCATGTCGTTCCAGACCTCTTGCCGCGAAATCAGATCCCGCGTGATCTCGAACCGATCGATGAAACGGATACCTTCAAAGCGACTGCCATCCGGCCAGACGCCCGACAAGGTTCCACGGCAATAAACAACCGCTGCCGCGCCGGAGCTCTGCAGCGTGTCAAATCCTTCGTAGGTCTTTTCGACACGGCGATAGCGCGGCGCGGCCCAGTCCATCAAGTCTGTCAGACTGTGCATTGGCCGGGTGCCCGGGAAAGTCATGGAGACGCCATCGGCGAGGTATGTTTCGGCCCGCGTCAGATCCCGCGCCGCGAGGGATTGCAGGAAACCACGGACAAGCTCTTCGGGGTCTGCGCGCACCGGCAGAGGCGTGTTGCCGCCGGGGTCATTGGTTTGGGCGGGCGTAAAGATCTTGACGGTCACATCGTCCGGGCGCACCGGCAGGACAAGACGCACGGCACAGGACAGAGCATCGCTGAGGCGATGGGTCGCCTCCGGATCATAGCCAGCGTGCAGATGCAGATCGACCTGCGCCATGCGCCTCTCCCTCTTTGACATCTGTATTATCTGTAATACAGCTTTATCGATAGAGATAAGGCTGTTTTTTAGAAAGCAATGATACGCGTGCTTGATTTTCCAAGATCATCTCCTACCGTACAGAGCGAAGCTTTCAGGGACGCATGGCGTGCAGAAACTTAGCGCAACTCATCTGCCGGACGGCACCAAGGCGCAGCGCGTCTATCTGTCGTTGCGCGACCAGATCACGGAAGGTCAGCTGTCTCTGGGCGAGACGCTGCCCGGCGAACAACGTCTGGCCGAGCAGTTCAGCGTGTCGCGGGTGACGGTGCGCCGCGCGCTTGATGCACTGTCGCAAAGCGGGCTGATCGAACGCCACGCCGGCAGTGGTACGCGGGTCTGCGCCCCGTCGGCGCCGCGCGCACGGGCGGCGATGGATTTCAACACGCTGATGCCGCAACTGGTCGAAATGGGGCAAAGCACAACCGCACGGCTTTTGTCCTTTTCCTATGGCAAGGCGCCGGAAGCGGTCGCCGGCGCCATGGGCCTGGCGAGTGGTGAAAAGGTTCAGATCGCCACCCGGGTCCGGTTGACCGGCGACATACCGTTTTCGCATTTGACCACCTATGTGCCGGCCGCGATTGCACAGAACTATTCCGAAAATGATCTGGCCACGATGCCGCTCTTCAAGCTGCTGGAACGCAGCGGCGTGCAGATCAAGGAAGCACACCAGACCGTGTCTGCGACGCTGGCCGGGCCGGATGTCGCCGAAGCGCTGGAGGTTGCCGTCGGCTCTGCGCTGTTGTCGCTCAAGCGCGTGGTGCGCGATGTCGAAGGCAACGGGGTCGAGTATCTTGCCGGCCTGTATCGGCCCGACATGTTCCGGCTGGAGATGCCGCTGGACCGTGTTGGCACAGGCAAGGCCCGCCACTGGGAACCCGCCATCGGCCAGAGCGGAGAGACGGAGACATGAGCGCGCCTCTCACCCTTCTCGACAGGCTCTGGGCCCGGCATGAGATCCTGCAGCGCGCCGACGGGGTGTCGCTGCTCTGGGTGGACCGGCATCTGGTGCATGAGGGCTCGCACCATGGATTTGCCAAGCTGGATGGGCGGGATCTGCCGGTTGCGGCGCCTGACCTCACCTTCGCGGTGGTGGATCATTATGCGCCGACCCGCGATCGCACCCGGATCGGCGATCCTCAAATCGTCCGCATGATCGAGACCCTGCGGACGAATGCGGTGCGCCACGACCTGCGCCTCTTTGATCTCGACGATCCGGCGCAGGGGATCGTTCACGTCATCGGCCCCGAGCTTGGTCTGACGCTGCCCGGACTTTTGATCAATTGCGGCGATAGCCACACATCGACCCACGGCGCCTTTGGCGCCTTGGCCTTTGGGATCGGTGCGACCGAGGTGGCGCATGTTTTGGCGACGCAGACGATCTGGCAACGCAAACCCAAGGCCATGCGCATCACGATCAACGGGACTTTGGGGCCCGGGGTCACGGCCAAGGACATGGCTTTGAACTGGATCGCCCGGCTGGGCACCGGCGGGGCGCAGGGACATGCGGTGGAATATGCCGGAGAGGCGGTGACGGGTCTGTCGATGGAAGGACGCATGACATTGTGCAACCTCTCCATTGAAGGCGGCGCGCGTATGGGCATGGTGGCCCCGGACGAGACGACTTTCGCGTATCTGGCGGACAGGCCCTATGCGCCGAAGGCGGCTTTGTGGGAACAGGCCATGGCCGAGTGGCACGGCCTCGCCACGGATCCAGACGCGCATTTTGATCGCGACGTGACCCTTGAGGCCGCCGAGATCGCGCCCATTGTCACGTGGGGCACAAGCCCCGAGCAGGCTCTGCCCGTCACCGAAACCCTGCCCGATCCTGCCCGCATCCCGCCCGGAAAGGCGGAAGCCGCTCGCGACGCGCTGGACTACATGGGCCTGACGGCGGGCCGTCCTTTGGCCGGGACACCCGTAGATCAGGTCTTTATCGGATCCTGCACCAACGGTCGTATCGAGGACCTGCGCGCCGCTGCTGCGGTCTTGGCGGGCCGGCGCGCCAAGGTGCCGGGTCTGGTGGCGCCGGGCTCGGCGCAGGTCAAAGCCCAGGCCGAGGCGGAAGGGCTCGACCGGATTTTCACCGACGCAGGCCTGGACTGGACAGCCTCGGGCTGTTCGATGTGTGTCGGTATGAACGGAGATCTTGTCGGCGAGGGCAAACGCTGCGCCTCGTCGACGAACCGCAACTTCCGGGGCCGTCAGGGACGCGGCGCGCGCACGCATCTGATGTCTCCGGTCATGGTGGCCGCTGCGGCCGTCACCGGCACGATCACCGATGTGCGCCCGATGCTGCAGGGCAGGGCGGCCTGATGGCGGGTTGGCGGAAACACAGCGGTCCGGCGCTCGCCCTGATGGTCGATCATATTGACACTGATCAGCTGATCCCGGCGCGCTTCATGTCGGTGCCGCGCAGCGCGGGATACGGACCCTATCTGCTGTACGACATGCGCCGGGATCGCGCGGATCAGCTTTTGACGGATTTTCCCCTGAACCGTCATCCCGAGGCCAGCATATTGGTTTCGGGCGCACACTTTGGCAGTGGTTCTTCGCGTGAGGCGGCCGTCTATGCCCTGCTTGACGCCGGCATCCGCGCCGTCATCGCGCCCGATTTCGGCGATATTTTCGCAACCAACGCCGTCAACAACGGTCTTCTGCCCGCGCAGGTCAGCGCTGAGACGACACAGACCCTCGCCCGGGCACTGGGGACGGGAACATCGCCTCTGTCGGTTGATCTGGACAGCGCCACGCTAACGCTCGGTGAACTGACGGTGTCCTTTGACCTTGATGACAGCTGGCGCATCAAACTGATCAACGGCTGGGACGACATCGACATCACGCAACAGCACCGGGATGCGATCTCTGCCTACAGGGAGACCCGCAATCAAACCGCACCCTGGGCCTGGCCCAAAGCGGCGGATTGAAGCGCGCCGCAAACAGGCGGCGCAACGTGGCCCGAGGGGCCGGACCTACAGGGGCACATGATGACAACGCCCCACAGCAACAGGAGGAAGATCCATGAAACGCAACACCCTCGCAGGCCTTTTGGCCGGGGCCACGCTGGTCGCCGGAACGGTCCAGGCGGAAGAGACCATCTCGGCCGTGCACGCCTTTCCCGAGACCCTGATCTACACGCAGAGCTTTCTGAGCTTTGTCGACAAGGTCAACGAGGCCGGCAAAGGCGTCATCCAGATCGATGTGCGCGGCGGGCCGGAAGCCATCGGCATGTTCCAGCAGCCCGACGCGGTGCGCGACGGGATTGTTGACATGGTCTACACGCCCGGCTCTTTCTATGGCGGTGCCTTGCCCGAGAAGGACGCCATGGTCGCGTCGAACCTCACGGCGGTCGAGACCCGCATGAACGGCGGCACCGAACTGATCGACCAGATCCACCAGGAAAAGATGGGTCTGAAGTATCTCGGCTGGTTCGACAGCGGCGTCTGCTACAACCTCTGGACCCGCGAGGAGCCCAGCTTTGACGCCGACGGCAATCTCGAAGTCGACGGTCTGAAGCTGCGCGGCAACAACGTGTACAATGCCTTCTTCACCAACTACCTCGGCGCTCAGGTGATCGACCTGCCGACCGGTGAGGTCTATTCCGCGCTTCAGCGCGG
>JBCDEC010000061.1:0-19574 GCA_039179965.1 Pseudomonadota bacterium | reverse complement strand
CTTGCATGCGGTCTTCCACATCTTCCCCGCCGGCGATCATCTTTGCAATCTCTTCCACCCCTCCGAAAATGCGTTCCAGAATCCCATTGAGAACCTTGCGGTTGTTGATCCGGATTACATAGTCGCCACGAGGTATCCCGACCTTCTCAAGCGCGTCTGAGAGCATCGCGCAAATCTCCGCATCCGCAGCCATGGAGGCGCTGCCAACGGTATCGGCATCACACTGATAAAACTGCCGGTACCGGCCCGGTCCCGGCTTTTCGTTGCGCCACACGGGCCCCATGGCATAGCGGCGATACGGGTTCGGCAAATCGTTGCGGTGCTGGGCATATACGCGCGCAAGCGGCGCTGTCAGATCATAGCGCAGGGCGACCCAGTCGCTGTCTTCTTCCTGCCAGGCGAAGACACCCGCGTTGGGACGGTCGACGTCGGGAAGAAACTTTCCCAGAGCCTCCACGGTTTCCACAGCGCTCGAGTCCAGCACGTCGAACCCGTAAAGTTTGTAGACTTCAGCAATTTTGCCGAGCATCTCGGTGCGTTCGGTGACGTCAGTCCCGAAATAGTCGCGAAACCCCTTTGGGGGTTCCGCCTTGGGACGGGGTTGTTTTTTTGGCTTCGCCATGGGTGCTCCCCCTGTTCGCGGCGGGGTCTAGCCGAAGGGCGGATGCGGGGCAAGCCGATGCGGCATGGTTCTGGCACCCGCGCCGTGCCGGGGTATTTTTCAAAAGAAAGAAGCAGCAGTGCCAGACCGCTGACGTCGACGTTGGCCAGACGTCCCCGCGCGCGCCCGGAGGGCGCGCAAATCATCGTGTGGACGCGCAAGCGGCCTCCGTTTGGGAAGGGCTTGGCCACAGCACAGCGAGAGGGTATGGAACCGCCATGCTGGAGCTAGAAGAGAAACTGGCGCATCTGATGCGTTCCGTGGATGAGTTGAGCGATGTGGTTACGCGCCAAGCGCAAGAGATCGAGGTGCTGACGCGCCGGGTCAGGATGCTGATGGAACGCGAAGCCGCGCGGGAGGCGGACAGTGCCTCCGGCGTTGTTTTTGGCGATGAAACGCCGCCGCATTACTGATCCGGGTTGGCGCGCGCGGCGCGCTACAGGTCTTCGACCGTCACCACGCCGTCGAGTGATTTCAGCGCGCCTTTGATCTGTGGTGAGACGGCAAAGTCGGCGCCGAGATCGACATCCACCTCACCTGGCAGCGCCGGATGCTGCAAGCACAGCTGGACCGGACCGCGCCCGGCCTGTTTCGCCGCCGTTTTGGCCTGTTCGAGCACTCCGGCGACCACGGCCACGGCCGCCGCATCATCTATGAAGATCCTGAGGCCGCTGCTGCCCCCTGCCGCCACGGCGCTGTCAATCGGCGCCACCGACCGGCCCAACAGCTTCAGTTGATCCGCCTCCAGCGTGGCCTCTGCCGTCACGACGACATTGGTGCCGGGTTCCAGCGTCTCCCTTGACGCCTCCAGCACATCGGAGAACACGGTGATTTCATAGTTTCCGGTCGGGTCGGAGAGGCCCACGAAGGCAAAGCGGTTGCCTTTGGCTGACTTGCGTTCCTGGCGTGCGGTGACCACGCCGGCCAGTTTGGCAATCAGCGGCCCGGATTGCGCCTTGGCCCTTACATCGTCGAGAGTCATCACGTTCTGCCGGCGCAGCGGTCCCATGTAATCATCCAGCGGGTGACCGGTCAGGTAGAACCCGATGGCCTTGAACTCTTCGCCCAGTCGTTCTGCCGGCAGCCAGTCCGAGGCCGGAGACAGTCGCGGCTCCGGCAGGTCATCGCCCGCCTCGCCAAAGAGCGAGACCTGGGCCGAGGCTTTCTGGTCGTGGATCGCCGCAGAATAGCCCACCAGCGCATCAAGGCTGTCAAAGACACGGCGGCGATTGGGATCGAGCATGTCAAAGGCGCCGGAGCGCGCCAGCATCTCAAGCGGGCGTTTGCCGACTTTCTTGAGATCGACGCGGCGGGCGAAATCGTAAAGCGTGACAAACGGGTGATCGCCGCGCGCCTCGGTCACCATTTTCATGGCTTCAAGACCGACGTTCTTCAAAGCGCCCAGCGCATAGACCAGATGCCCGTGGGCCACATCGAAGGCCGCCTGAGAGCGGTTCACGCAAGGTGGCACATAGGGCAGACCAAGCCCCTTGCGCACTTCTTCAAAATAGACCGCCAGTTTGTCCGTCAGGTGGATGTCGCAATTCATCACACCGGCCATGAATTCCACCGGATGGTTCGCCTTGAGCCAGCCCGTCTGATAGCTAACCACCGCATAGGCCGCCGCGTGAGATTTGTTGAACCCGTAGTTTGCGAATTTTTCCAGAAGGTCGAAAACCTCCTTGGCCTTGGACTCGTCCACGCCGTTGTCCATCGCGCCCTTGGTGAATTTGGGGCGTTCTGCGTCCATCGCCTCCTTGATTTTCTTGCCCATGGCGCGGCGCAGCAGATCGGCCCCGCCCAGCGAATAGCCCGCCATGACCTGCGCGATCTGCATCACCTGTTCCTGATACACGATGATGCCTTGGGTTTCTTCCAGGATGTCGTCGATCAAGGGGTGGATCGAGGAGATCGGGCGCAGCCCGTTCTTCACCTCACAATAGGTCGGGATGTTTTCCATTGGCCCGGGTCGATAGAGCGCCACCAGGGCCACGATGTCCTCGATACAGGTGGGCTTCATGCGCTTGAGCGCATCCATCATGCCCGAGCTTTCAACCTGGAAGACCGCAACCGTCTGCGCGGCGGCGTAAAGCTTGTAGGTGGCCTCATCGTCGAGCGGAATGGCGTCGATGTCGTTCTCGGTGCCGGGGCCGGGTGCATAGAGCTCTGTTCCGTCCGCCGCCAGATGCAGTGCCCGGCCCGATTTCAGGATCAGATCGACGGCGTTTTGAATGACCGTCAACGTCTTGAGCCCGAGGAAGTCGAACTTGACCAGTCCGGCCTGCTCCACCCATTTCATATTGAACTGCGTGGCCGGCATTTCGGAGCGCGGATCCTGATAAAGCGGCACCAGCTTGTCGAGCGGCCGGTCCCCGATCACTACGCCGGCCGCATGGGTGGAGGCATTCCTCAACAGGCCCTCGACCTGCTGGCCGTAGTTGAGAAGCCGGGCCACCACCTCTTCGTTCCTGGCCTCTTCGCGCAGGCGCGGTTCATCTGCCAGCGCCTTTTCGATTGAAACCGGTTTGACCCCTTCCACCGGGATCATTTTGGACAGCCGGTCGACCTGACCATAGGGCATCTGCAGCACCCGGCCGACGTCGCGCACGGCTGCCTTCGACAGCAAGGCACCGAAGGTGATGATCTGCGCCACCTTATCGTGGCCGTATTTTTCCTGCACGTACTGGATCACCTCTTCGCGCCGCTCCATGCAGAAGTCGATGTCGAAGTCCGGCATCGAAACACGTTCGGGGTTCAGGAACCGTTCAAACAGAAGCGAATACCGCAGCGGGTCAAGATTGGTGATCGTCAACGCATAGGCCACCAGCGAGCCCGCGCCCGAACCGCGACCCGGCCCGACCGGAATGTCCTTTTCCTTGGCCCATTTGATGAAATCGGCCACGATCAGGAAGTAGCCGGGAAAGCCCATGCTCTCGATGATGCCAAGCTCGAACTCCAGCCGGGCTTCGTACTCTTCCAGGGCAGCCGCATGCGGGATGACGGCCAAACGGGCCTTGAGCCCGACCTCGGCCTGCCGGCGCAATTCTTCGACTTCGTTCTCGGCGAACTTGGGCAGGATCGGATCGCGCCGGTAGGCCATGAAGGCGCAGCGGCGGGCGATTTCGACGGTGTTTTCGACCGCCTCCGGCAGATCGGCGAAGAGCGTGATCATTTCCTGCGGGGACTTCAGGTAGTGCTGTGCGCTCAGTCGCCGGCGCGGTTCCTGCTGATCGACATAGGCGCCTTCTGCAATACAGATGAGCGCGTCGTGGGCCTCATACATCTCGGGTTTCTGAAAATAGACATCGTTGGTCGCCACCAGAGGCAGGTCCATGGCGTACGCGATTTCCACATGACCGCGTTCGCTCAAGCGTTGTGCATCGGGTTGACCTGCGTCCGAGGGGTGGCGTTGCAGTTCGATGTACAGCCGGTCCGGGAAGGCCCGGGCCAGGCGCCGAACCAGCGCCTCTGCCTCCGCGCGTCGCCCTGCCTGCAAATGCTGTCCGACCGGACCGTCCGGGCCGCCGGTCAGGCAAATGAGCCCGTCGGAATGGGTCTCCAGCAGATCCAGCGAAACCTGCGGAAGATCACCAGACGTGCCAATGTAAAGACCGGTATTCAGCGCCATCAGGTTTTCGTAGCCAGCCTCGTTCTGGGCCAGCAGGACAAGGGGCGCGGGCGGCTTGGGCTTGTCGCCCGGGGCGGCAGGCAGGTAGGCCAGATCGGTCTGAAGCCCGATGATGGGCTGCAGCCCGGCAGCACTGGCCGCAATGGAAAATTCGAGGGCACAGAACAGGTTGTTCGTGTCGGTGACCGCCACGGCCGGCATACCAAGATCGACGCATTGGCCCGGGAGTTTCTTCAGACGCATGGCGCCTTCCAGAAGCGAATATTCGGTGTGGAGGCGGAGGTGGACGAATCCGGCTGTGCTGCTCATGTGCGCAGGGTAAGGCCGCACCGCCGCCTCGGCAATTGCCCTTTCCCCAATCCCACCGTGGCGTGGGCGGATGGCACCGGGCCGGGGTATTTGGAAAAAGAAAGAAGCCGAAGGGTGAGGGGCGTGATACCGGTTGCGCCGGTTGACCCCGCGCGGCCGGAGGGCGCGCGCAGCATCGAGTGGCCGCGCCAGCGGCCTCCTTTTGAAAAGGCCGTTGCCGGGGCTTGAATCCGGCGCTTGCAGATTGGGCGATTGCGGCGAAATGCGCCATGTGCATCCCGATGCCCCTTGCCTCTTGTGGTCAATGCCGCTTTTCTGAGCAGAAATTCGGGTACGCCCTGGCTTTCCGCCGCATCGGGCCTGGCGTGCTGATCCTTGCAAACCAACAGACAGCGGCTGGCAAAACGTCATGACCATTACGTTCCGTCTGAACGGCGAAACGATCCGGCTTGAGGCGGCATCCGAGACTTGCACGTTGCTTGACTGGTTGCGTGAGGACAGGGGTCTGCCGGGCACCAAGGAAGGCTGCAATGAAGGCGATTGCGGTGCCTGTTCGGTGATCGTGACCGATGACGCCGGTGCCCGGGCGCTCAACGCCTGCATTCTGTTTCTGCCGCAACTTGACGGAAAGGCCGTGCGCACGGTCGAAGGTCTGGCCGGTCCCGACGGCGCGCTGCACCCGGTTCAAGCGGCCATGGTTGAACATCATGGCAGCCAGTGCGGGTTCTGCACGCCGGGGTTTTTGACCACCATGGCTTGCGCGCATCTCAATGGCCTGCGCGATCACGACACGCAGTTGGCCGGCAATCTGTGCCGATGCACCGGGTATGCGCCGATTGTCCGGGCTGCCGAAGCCGCCGCAGAGGCACCGGTGCCGGAGTGGATGCGCGAGCGCCTGCCGCAGGCCACCGGAGCGGGGATAGCGCCGACATCGAGCGATGCCCTGGCCGAGGTCTACGCGGCCACCCCGGAGGCGACGCTGGTGGCCGGGGCCACGGATGTGGGATTGTGGGTCACGAAAGGGTTGCGCGCGCTTGACCCGGTGATCTTTCTCACGCGCTGCGACGATCTAAAGGAGATCTCGGTCACCGAGTCCGAAATCCGCGCCGGAGCCATGGTTGACATGGAACGCTGGCGCGCGGCGCTCAGCGACATCTATCCGTCTTATGCCGAAATGCTGCGCCGCTATGGGTCTGCCCAGGTGCGCAACGCGGCCACCCTGGGCGGCAATATCGCCAATGGCTCGCCAATCGGGGATAACGCGCCGGCCCTGATCGCTCTGGGCGCGACATTGCATCTGCGCCGCGGCGACCTGCGGCGCGCAATCGCGTTGGAGTCGTTTTTTCTGGCCTATGGCCAGCAGGACCGTGCGCCCGGCGAATTTGTCGAGGCCGTCAGCATTCCCAGACAACACGGGTCGCTGCGCGTGTACAAACTCTCCAAACGCTTCGATCAGGACATCTCGGCCGTGTTGGGCGCGATCTGGATCGATGCGCCGGATGGCACGGTGCGTGAGTTGCGGATTGCCTTTGGCGGGATGGCCGGCATTCCCAAACGCGCCAGCCACGCGGAGGCGGCTCTTCGTGGCCGGGCCTGGACCGCCGAGAACCTGCGCACGGCGCAATCCGCGCTCGATGAGGATTTCGCCCCGATGGACGACATGCGCGCCTCGGCGGCCTATCGGCTGGACACGGCGAAAGCCATGCTCGCGCGAGCCCTGGCCGAAGATCAGGGGGTTGTGACCTCGGTTCTCGAGGTGCGCTCATGAGCGTTGGCAAACCGCTCCCGCATGACGCTGCGCAGCTGCATGTGACAGGCACGGCGCGCTATGTGGACGACGTGCCATTGCCAAGGGACGCCCTGCATCTGGCCTTCGGGCTCTCTGACATTGCCTGCGGGCGCATCGACGCGATGGACCTCGACGCCGTCGCGCGCGCACCGGGTGTGGTGCTGGTGATGGTGGCGCAGGATCTGCCGTTTGCCAATGACGTCTCCTCCAATGCCCATGACGAGCCGCTGTTGAGCGACGGATCCGTTCACTACCTTGGACAACCGCTGTTTCTGGTTGCCGCAACAAGCCATCTGGCCGCCCGCAAGGCGGTGCGGCTGGCACAGGTCACCTATGCGGAGGCTACGCCCATTCTGACGGTGGAGGCGGCGCTGGCTGCCAATTCCCGGTTTGAGGACGGTCCCCGGATCTATGGTTGCGGCGATGTCGAGGCCGCACTGTCCGAGGCGCCGCGCCAGATCTCAGGGCAGTTCGACATAGGCGGTCAGGAGCATTTCTACCTCGAAAGCCAGGCCGCACTGGCCCTGCCGCAAGAAGGCGGCGACATGATCATCGGCTCTTCGACCCAGCACCCGAGCGAAATTCAGCACAAGGTCGCTGAGGCGCTCGGTGTGCCCATGCATGGTGTCCGGGTCGAGACGCGCCGGATGGGTGGCGGGTTTGGCGGCAAGGAAAGCCAGGGCAATGCCCTGGCGGTTGCCTGCGCGCTGGTGGCCCGGCAAACGGGACGCGCCGCGACCATGCGCTACGACCGGGATGATGACATGATCGTCACCGGAAAGCGGCACGATTTCCGGATCGACTACCGGGTTGGGTTTGACACCGTCGGGCATCTTCTGGCGATGGATGTCACGCATTACACCCGCTGCGGCTGGTCGCAGGATCTGTCTCTGCCGGTGGCTGACCGGGCCATGTTGCATGCCGACAATGCCTATAGCATTCCCAATGTGCGGATCACGTCGCACCGGCTGAAAACCAACCAGCAGAGCGCCACGGCGTTCCGCGGATTTGGCGGTCCGCAGGGAATGATCGGAATTGAGCGGATCATGGATCACGTCGCCCACGAAGTCGGACTGGATCCGATCGAGCTTCGCCGTCGGAACTATTACCCGTCAGCCCGCGCCCTGCAGGCCGACACGACCGGCCTGACCGGCAAGGCCACCACCCCCTATGGTCAGGTCGTCGAAGACTTCGATCTGCATGAATTGACCGAAGAGCTGTTGCAGTCCGCTGACTACGCGCGCCGGAAAGAGTCCATACGGCTCTGGAACGCTGAAAACCCGATCATCAAGAAAGGCATAGCCTTTTCGCCGGTCAAATTCGGTATTTCTTTCACCAAGACCCCGTACAATCAGGCTGGCGCCCTGGTGCATGTGTATCAGGATGGCTCGATCCATCTCAATCACGGCGGCACGGAAATGGGACAGGGTCTGTTTCAGAAGGTCGCACAGGTTGCCGCGGATCGGTTCGGCGTGCCGATGGAAGCGGTCAAGATCACCGCAACCGATACGGCCAAGGTGCCCAATACATCGGCCACGGCAGCCTCGTCGGGCAGTGATCTCAACGGGATGGCCGTCAAAGCGGCGTGCGACACGATCCGGGACCGGATCGCCGCGCATCTGGCCGAGGTCTATCAGGCCGATCTCGACAGCATTCGCTTTTCCGATGCGCAGGTGCAGGTCGGCTCCGAGCGGATCACCTTTGCTGAGGCTGTCGAGATGGCCTATGTCGCGCGGGTCAGCCTCTCGTCGACCGGGTTTTACAAGACGCCCAAGATCGAATGGGACCGGATCAGGGGCAAGGGCCGTCCGTTTTACTATTTCGCCTATGGCGCTGCCGTCACCGAGGTCGCAGTGGACCGGCTGACGGGTGAGAACCGTATTCTGCGCGCAGACATCCTGCACGACGCCGGCGCCTCCCTGAATCCGGCCATCGACATCGGTCAGATCGAAGGCGCCTACGTGCAAGGCGCGGGCTGGCTGACGACGGAAGAACTCGTTTGGGACGACACGGGCCGCCTGCGGACCCATGCGCCCTCAACCTACAAGATCCCGGCCTGCTCGGACCGGCCCGATGTGTTCAATGTCGCACTTTGGGACCGAGGCAACCGGGAAGACACGATCTATCGCTCCAAAGCCGTGGGCGAGCCGCCGTTCATGCTGGGTATTTCGGCGCATCTGGCACTGTCGGATGCCGTTGCCGCCTGCGGTACGGCCTATCCGGAGCTGAACGCCCCTGCCACCGCCGAAGAGGTCTGGCGCGCAATCCGGAGGGTCGAAAATGGGCTTTGATCGGGAAGCGCTGCGTGATGCCCTGCGCCATGGCCCCGTGACGCGCGTGCTGGTGGCCGAGGTCAGGGGCTCGGCCCCGCGCGACGTCGGCGCCGCGATGATCGTTTGGTCCAGGGGCCAGTCGGGCACCATTGGCGGTGGCGCCCTGGAATACGAAGCTGCGGCGGCGGCGCGGGCGGGACGCGTGGGGCTCACCCGCCATGCGCTCGGCCCTGATATGGGTCAGTGTTGCGGCGGCGCGGTCACGCTTCTGAGCGAAGCTTTTACGGAGACCGATCTCGACAGGTTGGACGGGAATCTCTTTGCGCGCCCGGCCGCGCCGGGGGCCGAACCTTCCCCTCCGATGTCGGTGAAACGGCTGCTGGCGCAGGCCCGGGATCGGGGCCACCGCCCCGCTGCGCAACTGATCGACGGCTGGATGGTCGAGCCCATCGCGCGGGCGCAACGCGCGATCTGGATCTGGGGCGCCGGTCATGTCGGGCGCGCATTGGTCGACGTGTTGCACCCGCTGCCCGATTTTGCACTGACTTGGATCGACACCGGGCCGGAGCGCTTTCCAAGCGATGTGCCGTCTGCAGTCACCTGCATCCCGGTCGCAGACCCTTCCGCGCTGGTGCCACATGCACCAAATACCGCCGAACATCTGATCCTAACCTATTCCCACGCCCTTGATCTGGCCCTTTGCCACGCCCTGCTGACCCATGACTTTGCGTATGCCGGCCTGATCGGTTCGCGCACAAAGTGGGCCCGCTTTCGGTCGCGTCTTTCTGATCTGGGACACGGCGCCACGCGGATCGCGCGCATCACATGTCCGATCGGTGATCCGGGCCTTGGCAAACATCCCCATGCCATCGCCATTGGCGTGGTCGCCGAGCGGCTCGGACCCGCTTTGGCCAACGCGCAAGAGGCCCGCGCATGACCGCGCTGTTGTCCATCCAGGGGCTGACCAAGGCCTACCCCAAGGTGGTCGCGAATGATCAGGTCTCTTTCGACATTGCCCCCGGAGAGGTGCACGCGCTCCTGGGTGAAAACGGGGCGGGCAAATCCACCTTGGTCAAGATGATCTACGGGCTGGTCAAACCCGACCAAGGGGCCATGCTTTTGCATGGCGCCCCCTTTGCGCCATCCGAGCCGAGGGCCGCACGTGCAGACGGGATTGCGATGGTCTTCCAGCACTTTTCTCTTTTTGACGCGCTCGACGTGGCCGAAAACATCGCACTTGGAATGGAAGACCCGCCGCCGATGCGCGATCTGGCCGAGCGGATCCGCGGCGTCTCGGACACCTACGGGCTGCCGCTGGATCCGGGCCGCATCGTCGGCGACCTCTCCGCCGGTGAACGCCAACGGGTCGAAATCATCCGCTGTCTCTTGCAGGACCCAAAGCTCTTGATCATGGGCGAACCAACCTCGGTTCTGACCCCGCAAGAGGTGGAGATCCTGTTTGAAACCCTACGCAAACTCAGCGCGGACGGCACCGCGATCCTCTACATCAGTCACAAACTTGAAGAGATCCGCAGCCTCTGTGATCAGGCGACGATCCTGCGGCATGGCAAGACCATCGGCACCTGCATCCCGCGCGAGACCACGGCCCGGCAAATGGCAGAGATGATGGTGGGCGGTACGTTGCAGACCCCGGAACGGGCGGGCCGCGATCTGGGAGACGTGGCCCTTGAGGTCACCTCTTTGACCGCCGCGTCGCCTTCGGCCTTCGGCACGTCATTGAAAGACCTGAGTTTCTCGGTCTGCAAGGGTGAGATCCTGGGCATCGGCGGTGTTGCGGGCAATGGCCAGGACGAGCTTCTGGCGGTGCTGTCAGGCGAGGTGCTCGCCAAGGCCGACGCGGTGGCGCTCCACGGTCGTCCGGTGGGTCGTCTCGGACCCAACAAGCGACGTGAGTTGGGGCTTTTAAGCGCGCCGGAAGAGCGTCTGGGCCATGCTGCAGCTCCTGATATGAGCCTCACCGAAAACGCCCTGCTGACCGGCGCGCTTCGCGAAGGTCTGACCAACCGGGGATTTCTGAAATGGAGCGCTGCGCAGGATTTTGCCGCGCGGATCATCAAGGCCTTCGACGTGCGCACACCGGGCCCGGAAAACGCCGCGCGCTCCTTGTCCGGCGGAAACCTGCAGAAGTTTGTCATCGGGCGCGAAGTCCTGCAGCGCCCCGAAGTGCTGGTGGTCAATCAACCGACCTGGGGGGTCGATGCCGCCGCCGCGGCGATGATCCGGCAAGCGCTTCTCGATCTGGCCGCCGGTGGGGCCGCGATCATCGTGATTTCCCAGGACCTTGATGAGCTCATGGAAATTTCCGACACCTTTGCCGCGCTGAACGAAGGTCGCCTGACCGCGTCCCGACCCGCCGCAGGGCTGACCATAGATGACATCGGCCTGATGCTGGGTGGTGCACATGGCATGGAGGTGGCGCATGTCTAGCCTCAGGCTCACAAGAGCGCGCTTATGATCAAGCTCGAAAAGCGTCTGCAGCCCTCGCAGCTTTGGTCGATTGCCACGCCGCTGGTTGCCGTGATCGCAACAATGATCTTCGGAGGCTTGCTGTTTGCCGCGCTCGGAACGAACCCGGTCGCGGCCATTCGTACGATCTTCTGGGACCCGCTCTTTGGCGAATTCGCCTTTTATTACCGCCCGCAACTTTTGGTGAAAGGCGCGCCACTGGTCCTGATTGCCATCGGGCTCTCGCTGGGGTTTCGCGCCGGGATCTGGAACATCGGCGCCGAGGGCCAGTACATCATGGGCGCCATTGTCGGCGCAGGCGTGGGCCTGGCGTTTTACGATCTTGAGAGCGTCTTCATCTTTCCGTTGATGGTATTGGGCGGCGCGATTGGCGGCTGGGCCTGGGCAATGATACCCGCCTTCCTGAAGGTTCGGTTCGGCACCAATGAGATCCTGGTGTCGCTGATGCTTGTCTATGTAGCGGAACAATTCCTGGCCGCCGCCGCCCTGGACTTCCTCAAGAACCCCGAGGGCCGGGGGTTTCCGGGCAGCCGCAATCTGCAGCAGTATTCCTCGGCCCACAACGCAGAGATCGTGACTGGCACCGGCATGCATTGGGGGGTCGTCGCCGCCTTCATCGCGGTGATCTTCGCCTATGTGCTGCTGAACCGGCATATGCTGGGCTTTCAGATCCGACTGACCGGCGAAGCGCCGCGGGCCGCGCGTTTTTCCGGCGTGAAACCCACACGGCTGATCCTGATCTGTCTTGGAATTTCAGGCGCTTTGGCGGGCCTTGCCGGGCTTTTCGAGGTTTCCGGTCCCTCGGGACAAATCACGATCGATTTCAATGTGGGCTATGGATTTACCGCAATCATCGTGGCCTTTTTGGGCCGCCTGCATCCCGTTGGCATTCTGCTGGCGGGTGGCCTCATGGCCCTGACCTATATTGGCGGTGATGCCGCGCAGACCAGCATGGGCCTGCCCGATGCGGCAATTCAGGTGTTTCAGGGGATGCTGCTCTTCTTCCTTCTGGCCTTCGATCTGCTGACAAACTATCGCATCCGGTTTTCCGGGCGGGAGGTGGCGTGATGGCCGGTGTCTGTTTTGGAGCACGCGCATGGACCTAGACGCCATCAACCCAGTCCTGCTGATCGCCTCGCTCATGGTCGCGGCGACGCCGCTGCTGTTGGCCGCAATCGGAGAACTGGTGGTCGAGAGAGCCGGCGTTCTGAACCTGGGAGTCGAGGGCATGATGATCATCGGCGCCATTTGCGGTTTTGCGGTCGCCGTTGAGACCGGCTCGACCGTCTGGGGATTTATGGCGGCGGCCGTGGGCGGCGCCGTGCTGAGCCTGCTCTTTGCTGTGCTCACGCAACTGGCGCTGGCCAACCAGGTTGCCAGCGGTCTGGCTCTGACGCTCTTTGGTCTGGGGCTCTCTGCGTTGCTGGGGCAATCCTATGTTGGCATTCGACCGCCCGAGACCGCGGATGTCTTTGGAGCGCTGGACCAGTTGCCGGTGGTGGGGCCGATCCTCTTCGGCCACGACCTGATGCTCTATCTCAGCCTGCTGCTCGTGGCCGCGACCTGGGCAGTGCTGAAGTTCACCCGTCTCGGGCTGATCCTGCGCGCGGTTGGCGAAAACCATGATGCGGCCCATGCGCTGGGATACAAGGTTGTGCGCATCCGCATTGCCGCCATTCTCTTTGGCGGCGCATGCGGCGGGTTGGGCGGTGCTTACATCAGCCTGATCCGCGTGCCGCAATGGACCGAAGGCATGACCGCAGGTATCGGTTGGATCGCCCTTGCGCTGGTTGTCTTCGCTTCGTGGCGCCCCTGGCGCGTGCTCATAGGTGCCTATCTTTTTGGCGGAGTTGCGGTCTTGCAGCTCAATTTGCAAGCGGCAGGTGTTGAGCTTCCGGTCGAGTATCTTGCAATGTCGCCCTACCTCATCACCATTTTGGTGCTTGTGATCCTGTCGTCGGACAAGAGCAGCGCGCCGGCCTCGCTGGGTCGCGCTTTTCATGCATCGCGATGATTGGCAGACAGATTTGTGACAACAAGGGACGAACCATGAAATACCTCTCACTCCTGGCCAGCGCCGTGCTGGCGCTCGGCTTGTCTGGCGCTGTAGCCGCACAGACCAAGGTCGGTTTTGTCTACGTGGGCCCGGTGGGCGACGGCGGCTGGACCTATGAACATGATCAGGGCCGGCTCGCGGTTGTGGAAAAGTTTGGCGACAAGGTGGAAACCGTCTACGTGGAAAACGTCGCCGAGGGCCCGGATGCCGAGCGTGTCATCACCCAGATGGCGCTGCAGGGCGCGGATCTGATCTTCACCACCTCGTTTGGCTTTATGGACCCCACCATCAACGTGGCCGCCAAGTTTCCGGATGTGAAGTTTGAACACGCAACGGGCTATAAAACGGCGCCCAATGTATCCGCCTATTCGGCGCGGTTTTATGAAGGTCGCGCAATTCAGGGGACGATTGCGGGCATGATGACCAAGTCGAACATTATCGGCTACATCGCATCTTATCCGATCCCGGAAGTGATCCGGGGCATCAATGCAGCCTACATTCACGCCAAGAAGGTCAACCCGGATGTCGAGTTCAAGATCGTTTGGGCCTACACTTGGTTTGATCCGGCCGTGGAGGCGGACTCGGCCAAGGCCCTGATCGAACAGGGGGCGGACGTGGTCTTGCAGCACACGGACTCCACCGCACCTCAGGCGGCCGCGAAGGCTGCCGGCGGTGTCATCACCTTCGGCCAGGCCTCGGACATGGCGGAGTATGCGCCCTTGCCGCGGGTGTCGTCGATCATCGACAACTGGGCACCCTACTACATTGCACGGACACAAGCCGTGATGGACGGGACATGGGAAACAGTGGAGACTTGGGACGGCATTGCCGAAGGCATGGTCGAGATCGGCGAGATCACGAGCGCCGTTCCCGAAGACGTCAAATCCGCGGCGCTCAAGATGAAGGACGACATTGCAAGCGGTGCCTACAAACCCTTTACCGGGCCTCTGAACAAACAGGACGGCACCCCTTGGCTGGCGGCCGGAGAAGTGGCCGATGACGGCGTCCTCGCGGGGATGGATTTCTACGTCGAAGGGCTGACGGACGAGATCCCGCAGTAAAGCCACTTTGCAGGCGACGACGAAAGGCTCCGCTTTGGCGGGGCCTTTTTTGCGACCCAATGGTCAGGTGGTCTTGACTTGCGCCGCTCCTGGTAACGCGGCATGAGGGGCAGACGCAAGGATGCTGCCGGAGCCTGTCATGACCCGAAACCTGCCATCCAGCGCCAGCGTGGCCCACGCAACGGAAGGGGCCAAGCTGCACGCTGCCGCGGCTGCTCGCAACGAAGCGGATATTGCGGCCTTGCTGGTCGAGGTGGCGCCTAAAACTGGGAAGGCTTTGGAACTTGCCAGCGGAACCGGGCAACATGTGGCACGCTTTGCCCGCGACATGCCGGGATTGATCTGGCAGCCAACCGAGGTCGATGCCGCGCGACGAGCCAGCATTGACGCTTATGTTGCGGACGCTGATCTCGACACTCTCAGGCCAGCCCGTGCCCTTGACGCATGTGCACCCGGGTGGGCGGCGCAGTGGGGCGGTCAGAACTTGATTGTCCTGGTCAACCTTCTGCATCTGATCAGTTGGAGCGAGGCAGAATGCCTGCTTGAGAATGCAGGCAGCGCCCTGGCACAAGGCGGCCGGCTTGTCCTATACGGCCCGTTCAAACGCAATGGCGAGCTGACAAGCCAGGGGGATGCGGCGTTTGATGCCCAGCTGCGCGGCGCAGATCCCGACATCGGCTACAAAGACGATACGGTGGTCATTGCGGCTCTCCAGGATTGCGGGCTGCAATTGCTGCGCGCAGTCGAACTGCCGGCCAATAATCTGGCGTTGGTCGCCGGGCAGCCATAAGCACGCGCGCCGCCGAGAAAACGCGAATCCTTTGGCGGGCAGCGGACGAAGATTTTTCGCCGAAAAATCGGACCCGAAAAAAATACGATTTTTTTCTCGCCGCCGCGACGGAACTTGCGGTGTGCTGCGTTCAAAAGACGAGATACCGTGCGGCCCATGCGAATCCCCGCCAGCGTACGGCTTCTCGACGGTCCTGGGTCACGTCGCACATGACCTTAGGTCAGACGCGCCTCGGTTCTACCCCCGAGGCGCGTCGCTCTCATTTTCGACCGGCCAAGCCAGCCGCGGATTGACATTGGAAGTCGACAAGCGCTCAAAGAACCTATCAAGGCCCTTGAGCGCCTATGACGTTCGTACGCCCTAACCGTCGACGCGGATCGCGGCGTTCGCAGGATCATAGGGGCTGTCTTCAACAACTTCAGCGTCCCAGAATGCATCGAACATGCGGACCCGCAGCTTTTGGCCCGGTGTTGCAAGATCTGAGCGCACGTAGCCCATTCCAATCGATTTTCCGAAGGCCACGGAATAGCCCCCGGACGTCAAGCGGCCCACCTTCTCGGGTCCCAGATACAGGGCTTCACGCCCCCACGGGTCGGCGTCGCCAGGCCCATCGATCAGGAGCGTGACGCACATTGAGCGAATGCCCAAAGCCTGCATCGCAGCCTTACCTCGGAACTCTTTGGTGAGGTCGACAAACCGATCGAGCCCCGCCTCTAGCGGCGTCGCATCGCGGCCCAATTCCGTGCCAAAGGCGCGGTAGCTCTTTTCCTGCCGCAGCCAGTTCTGAGCACGCGCGCCGACGGGTTTCAGACCATGATCCGCTCCCGCCGCCATCAATTGGTCCCAGAGGCGGTTTTGCATTTCGATCGGATGGTGCAGTTCCCAGCCCAGTTCCCCTGTGTAAGCCACCCGGATCGCGCGCACCGGCACCATGCCCAGTTCAATGTCCCGGCAGGAGAGCCAGGGAAACCGCTTGTTCGAAAGCGCCGTTTCCGGTGCGGGATCGCGGATCAGTTCGGACAGGATGTCACGCGACGCAGGGCCGGCGAGTGCGAAGACGCCCCATTGCGTGGTGACGTCCTCCTCATTGATGCGACCGAACTCCGCTTCCTTGTCCATAATGGCCTGGTACAGGTAGTCCTGATCATAGGTATGCCAGGCGCCGGCGGAGACCAGATAATAGTCATTCTCGCCAACCCGCACGATGGTGAACTCGGTGCGCGTCGTGCCTGCCTCGGTCAACGCGTAGGTGAGGTTGATCCGTCCCACCTTCGGCAATCTGTTGCAGGTGAACCAATCGAGGAAAGCGGTCGCGCCTGGGCCGGAGATCCGGTGTTTGGCAAACGCCGTGGCGTCGACAAGACCGGCCGTCTCGCGCACCGCTCTGGCCTCTTCCTGCGCGTAGGTCCACCAGCCGCCCCGCCGGAAACTGCGGGTCCCGTGATCGAAGCCGCCCTGCGTCTCCAGCGGCCCGTAGTAATTCGGACGCTCCCAGCCGTTGACCTGACCGAACTGCGCGCCAAGGGCTTTCTGGCGATCATAGACGGGCGCAGTGCGCAGCGGCCGGGCGGCCTCGCGCTCCTCATCGGGGTGATGCAGGATGAAAACGTGGGAGTAGCATTCTTCATTCTTCTGGACGGCATATTCGGTGGTCATCCAGGAGCCGTAGCGCTTAGGATCAAGACTCGCCATATCGATCTCGGCCTCGCCCTCGACCATCATCTGGGCGAGGTAATACCCCGTTCCGCCCGCCGCCGTGATCCCGAACGAAAAGCCCTCGGCCAGCCACATATTTTTCAAGCCCGGGGCCGGACCGACCAGCGGATTGCCATCGGGCGTATAGCAGATCGGACCGTTGTAATCGTCCTTGAGACCCACCGTTTCGGACGATGGGATGCGATGGATCATCGACATGTATTCTTCTTCGATCCGCTCCAGATCGAGCGGGAAGAGATCAGCCCGAAAGCTTTCGGGCACCGCATACTTGAATCGCGCCGGCGCGCCCTGCTCATAGGGGCCCAGGATCCAACCGCCGCGGTCCTCGCGCACATACCATTTGGCATCGGCGTCGCGCAGGACAGGGTGTTCGCCATGTGCCTCGCGATAGGCGACCAAAGCCGGATCGGCCTCGGTCACGATGTACTGATGTTCCACGGGAATGGCCGGGATCTTGAGCCCCAGGAGCTGCGCCGTCCGCTGCGCGTGATTGCCGGTGGCGGTCACCACGTGCTCTGCCGTGATCGTCATCTGCTCATCCGAGACCACAAGGTTGCCGCCCTTGTCGAGCATCTTTGTGACCGTGACCTCCCAGGCGGTACCGGTCCAGTGATAGCCATCGACCTGCCATTTCCGCTCGATCGCAACCCCAAGCTGGCGCGCGCCCTTGGCCATGGCCTGGGTGACATCCGCGGGATTGATGTATCCATCGGTCGGGTGAAAAATCGCCCCCTGCAGATCCTCGGTGCGCACCAGCGGCCAGCGCTCCTTGATCTGTGCCGGTGTCATCCATTCGAACGGAATGCCCACGGTCTCGGCGGTCGAGGCGTAAAGCATGTATTCATCCATGCGCGCTTGGGTCTGCGCCATGCGCAGGTTGCCCACGACCGAAAAGCCGGGGTTGAGGCCGGTTTCTTCTTCAAGGGATTTGTAGAATTTCACCGAGTAGTCGTGAATGTGCGAGGTCGCATAGGACATGTTGAACAGCGGTAGGAGCCCGGCCGCGTGCCAAGTAGAGCCGCTGGTCAGCTCGTCGCGTTCCAAGAGCAGCACATCGTTCCAGCCGGCTTCGGCCAGATGATAGGCGATGCCGGTGCCGACGGCGCCGCCTCCGACAACCAAGGCTCGAACATGGCGGTTCATGGCCACCTCCCTTACGAATGCGGATTCGCTATGTGTTATGCCTCACTGGGCGCCGGAGCGCGGTGTCTGGCCGACGCAAATGCCGTCAAAACCGACCTGCGATGCGCACTTGGACGGCCGCGCACCAGGTTGGGGCCTGTTGCGTCGGGGTATTTGTGAAAAGAAAGAAGCCTCAAGGGCTCAGTCGGGCAGGATCTTGCCGGGGTTCATGATGCCGTCCGGATCCAACGCGGCTTTGATCGCCTGCATATACCGGACGGCGGGTCCAAGTTCGAGATCCAGATAGGGGCGTTTGCCCTGCCCGATCCCGTGCTCGCCGGTGCATGTGCCGTCCATGGAGATCGCAAGTTTGGCGAGCCAGTCGACATAGGCTTCGGCTTTGGACAACTGAACAGGGTCGGATTTGTCGATGATCGGGGACATGTGGAAGTTGCCGTCACCGACGTGGCCGACCACCGGACTGAGAAGCCCCAGTTCCTTGGCCTTGTCCGCGGCCTGCGTCACGCAATCTGCCAGCCGCGAAATCGGCACGCAGGCGTCGGTGGCCACGGCCGTGCCGCCCGGCTTCAGCGTCATGACCGCCCAGAACATTTCGTGGCGGGCCTTCCAGAGCCGGTTGCGCTCTTCGCTTGAGGCTGTCCATTCGAAACCGGTGCCGCCCACATCTTCGGCGATCGAGCCGAACGTCTCGGCCTGTTCGGCCACACCGGAGGTGGAGCCGTGGAATTCCAGCAGAAGCAGTGGCACTTCCGGCAGGCCCAGTTTGGAATGCAGATTGACGGCGTGGACGGCGAGGTCGTCCAGAAGCTCCATCCGCGCCACCGGAATGCCGAACTGAATGGTCATCATTGCCGCGCGGCAGGCCGCATCCAATGACGGAAAGGAACACCGCGCGGCGGAGATCGCTTCCGGAATGCCCTGCAGCCGCAGCGTGATCGCGGTAATCAGACCCAGCGTGCCTTCGGATCCCACCAGCAGCCGCGTGAGATCATAGCCCGCAGAGGTCTTCTTGGCGCGTTGTGCCGTGTTGATCACGGTACCGTCCGGCATCACGGCCTCCAGCGAAAGCACATTTTCGCGCATCGTGCCGTACCGCACCGCATTGGTGCCTGAGGCCCGCGTGGCCGCCATGCCGCCGAGGGTGGCATTGGCGCCGGGATCAATCGGGAAAAACAGCCCCTGATCTCGCAGGTAGGTGTTCAACTGCTCGCGCGTCACGCCCGGTTGCACAACCACGTCAAGATCTTCCGGATGCACGGCCAGGATCTGGTTCATCTGGCTGAAATCCACGCATATCCCGCCAGCGGGCGCGTTCACATGGCCTTCCAGCGACGAGCCGATGCCAAAGCCGATCACCGGGACCTTGTGGCGGGCGCACAGCCGGACAATCGACGCAACCTCTTGGGTCGAGGTCGGGAAGACCACGGCATCGGGTGCCTGTGTGGCCAGCCAGGTCGTCGTATGACCATGCTGCTCGCGGATCGCGGCACCGGTCTGAACACGCTCACCGAATTCAGCGGCAAGCCCGGCGACGACTTCGGCGATACCGGTCTCATTGCGTTGCAACGCTTCGACCCGTCCCATCGGCTGATCCTCCCTTGACTGCGCATACTGTGGCCCGGCGCGGGTCGCGGAACAAGAGGCAAGGCAGATCGCGGTGG
>JBCDEC010000060.1:0-19770 GCA_039179965.1 Pseudomonadota bacterium | reverse complement strand
GAAAAATTCCGGTCCGGAAAATTCGAATTTTCCGGTGCACACCAGTCATCGCGGGTGTTGTGTTGAGGGCTAGACGCCCTGAACGCCGCCCAGGGCCCGGGCATCGGCCCCGTAAACCCCGCCGTGCTTCAGCACATCCTCCACGGACCGCACGGCTGCGTCATGCCCGCCAAGCGCGCGGTAGGCCGCGCGTGGCAACGTAAACTCCAGTGGTGCGACCAAAGCCGGCGTCGGCACCGACCCGAAACTGCCCTCCGGCAGCTTGAGGACATCGACCATGGTCGTGATCCCGCCCCCCGGCCAGACGAAAACCTCCGCCCCGCCGCAGGTCACCACTGTCTCACCAGCCTGCACCGACCGGGTCAGGCGCACGGGATTTGTCGTCACGCCCGAGCGCAGCGACCCTCCGGCGCCGGCTTGAAACATCACCGTGCACAATGCTGGCTCACAATTCTCGGCGATCAGATCGACGCTGGCCCGCAGCTCAGACGGCATCTCCAGAGGCTGCGGCGTCAGGTCCGCGTCCAGCACAAAGTAGCCCGCATGCTCGCCCGTCGTCGAGACCATCAGCAGCGTCAGCCCGGGTCGCGCGCCCTTTTTCTCAAGCCAGGGGTTGAGGATCGTCAGCGGGTCCTCAAGATCCGTGCCGCCCCACCCCAAACCGGGATCCGCCACGCGAAAGTAGCGCCCCGGTGTGGAGCGATGGCCCTTGATCCGTATCCCGGTGTCGGGCCAGCCCAGAACCTTGCCGGCCTGATGTTCGCTGACCACCCCGGTGATGTGGTCGTCCACCACCACTACCTCATCGACCAGCCCTTGCCACTGACTGGCAAACATCCCAATCGCAGCGGATCCGCAGCCCACCCGCATCCGCTCTTCGCGCTGTCCGTCGACAATCGGTGCGTGACCGGCCTGGACCACCACGTCGTGCCCGTCGTCAATGCTCAGCGTTACCGCCGCGCGGTTGCACAACTGCAGCAGCGCTTCACAGGTGGCCCGACCCTCTGCCTTCGATCCGCCCGTCAGGTGATCAACCCCGCCAAGCGAGAGCATCTGGCTGCCGTATTCTCCCGTGGTCACATGGCCCACGACTTCGCCCTTGACCCGTATATCGGCGCCTTCAGCGCCCAGATGGCGGTCAGTGTCGATCTTCACCTTCACGCCGCAGTAGGAATAGATCGCTTCGGTCACAACGGTCACCATGTCGGTGCCGTCGATGTCCCGGCTCACGATGAAGGGTGCGGGTTTGTAGTCGGGATAGGTTGTGCCCGCGCCAATGCCCGAGACAAAGATATCCGTCCCGCCCAAAGGCTGATCGGCCCAGTCGTCGCGCAGGAAGGGGCGGATCTCGCCGCCCTGCGCCAGACGGCGGTCAAACACCGTCAGCGGATCGCACCGGACAATCTGGCCGCCTTCGTTGGCATAGCGGTCGCAGGCGCCCACCTTGCCTTCGGCGATGTAGCACATGACCGGGCAGGCATCGCAGCGGATCTTCTCTGCGCTCATGACGACGGCCCCGCTGCCGCCTTGATCGCCGCGCGCACCCGGTGCGGCAGGGCGGGCAGGCGGTCGATCCGTGCGCCGCTGGCATCGCGGATCGCATTGAGGATCGCGGGCGCCGTCGGGATCAGCACATGCTCGCCCAGACCCTTTGCGCCAAGCGGGCCTTCGGGGTCGGTCACTTCGACAAAACGACTGCGGATGTCCGGCATGTCCCCCACCGTGGGGATCAGGTAGTCATGCAGGTTCTCCGTGCGCCCGGGCAGAAACTCTTCCATCAGCGCCAGGCCGATGCCCTGCGCGATCCCGCCTTCGACCTGACCTTCGGCCAGAAGCGGGTTGATCACCCGGCCCAGATCATGCGCCGCCGTGATCCGGCAAAGCTTGACTGTCCCGAGGGCCAGATCCACATCCAGCTCCACAATCTGGGCGCCATAGCCGTAGACTGCGTAGGGAACGCCCTGTCCGTTTTCATCCAAGGGCGTGGTCGGCGGGTCATAGGTCTCTTCGGCGCGCAGCACATAGCCCATGTCATCCACCGCAAGCGCCGACAAATCGAGCCGCCGTTCTGCATCGCCGTCGCGCACCACCAGGGCGCCCGCTTCAAATGCCAGACGCGCGCAGGGTCCGGCGTTGGTGCGCGCCAGGATCTGAGCGCGCAGCGCTTCGCCTGCCAAAAGCGCAGCCTTGCCCGTGACATAGGTCTGGCGCGAGGCCGAGGTCTTGCCGCAATCCTGCGTCATGTGGGTGTCAGGGCCAATGAGGTCAAAATCCGTCAGTGGCAGGCCCAAAGCATCCGAAGCGATCTGGGTGACGACCGTGTTGGAGCCCTGACCGATGTCCGTAGCGCCCTGATGCAGGACCACCCGCGCATCGGACGTGATGCCGATGCGGATCGTTGAGGGATTTGAAAGACCGGTGTTGCCGCACCCATACCAGCAACTCGCCACGCCGACGCCGCGGCGGATGTTGCCGGCCGGGGCATTGCGCCAGGTGGCCTCGGCGAGGGCTGCGTCCCATGCCGGGGCCAGCACGTCCAGACATGCGGCGATCCCGACGCCGGTCAGCGCCTGTCCGCACACCGTCGGCACGCCATCGCGCAACACGTTCTGACGGCGAAACGCCAACCGGTCGATCCCGGCCTGCAGGGCAAGATCGTCAAAGAGCGTTTCCTGCAGGATTGCCGCCTGTGGCACGCCAAAGCCGCGAAAGGCCCCGGCGACGGGTCCATTGGTGTGATAGGCCCGCGCCTCGGCCGCGTAATGGGGCATATCGTATGGGCCGGAGGCATGGACAGGCACCCGCGTCGCAACGGTCGGGCCCCAGCTGGCATAGGCCCCGGTGTCGAAATCCCCGTCAAACCACATCGCGCTCAACCGCCCCTTGGCGTCACACCCGATACGGGCCGACATTGTCGCCGGGTGCCGTTTCGTTGAAGCCGCCATGCTTTCGGCGCGGGTAAAGACCATGCGCGCGGGGCGTCCGGTCTTGAGCGTTACAAGGCCAATGAGCGGCTGCAAGGTCAGGTCGAGCTTGGCTCCGAAGCCGCCGCCTGTCGCCGCGGGGATTATGCGCACCCGCTCGGGCGGCAGGCCCAGAACCTTGGCCGTGTCGTCGCGGTCCATCACCGGCGCCTGCGTGCAGGCCCGGATCACCAGTGTCTCCCCGTCCATCCAGGACAGGCCTGCTTCGGGTTCGATATAGGCGTGTTCAACAAAGCCGGTTTGCATCTCCGCCTCGGCGACAAACGCCGCCTCAGCCAGGGCGGCCTGCGCATCGCCGCGCCGCACAACGCCCTTGGTGAGAAGGTTCCCGGGGCGGTCGGCATGGACCAGAGGCCCAGGGGCCGCCAGCGCGTCGACCGGGGCGCGCGGCGTCCAGACGACGGGAAATCCGGTCAGATCCAGCGCTTCGATAAGGCCCGGATCACCGGCCACCAGTGCCACGGCTTCGCCGCGCATGCGGGTCTCTCTCTCGGCGAGCGCGGGCTGATCCGCGAAGGGCGGGATGACGCCAAAGCGGTTTTCGCCGGGCAGATCGTCAGCCGTGAAAACATGGACCGGTCCGTCGAGCCCGGCTGTCCAGGCATCGACATCGCCAAAATGGAACGCGGCGGAGGGGTGAGGGGAGCGGATCGCGCGCACGCTCAGCATGTCCTCACGCACGGCATCGGCGCCGAAGGCTTCGGTGCCGGCCACCTTTGGCGCCCCGTCCAGACGTTCAACGCGGGCGCCAACGGCTTGCCCGGTCTCGGGCATTGGCGCAGGTCCATCGGGGCGGATGTCCATCACCGCGTCCACGATCTTGGCATAGCCGGTGCAGCGGCACAGCACGCCGCCCAGAGCGTCTTCGACCTGGGCGCGCGATGGCGCGGGCGTGTCAGCCAGGAGCGCCGCAGCCGCGGTCAGCATGCCCGGCGTGCAAATCCCGCACTGCGCGGCGCCATGGCGCAAAAAGGCCTGCTGCAGCGCGCCGAACCCGGCCTGTGCCAGCCCCTCGACCGTGGTGATCTGCGCCCCTTCAGCCCGTCGTGCGGGCATCAGGCAGGCGCAGACGGCCGCGCCATCCACCAGCACGGTGCAGGCGCCGCAATCACCGGCGTCGCAGCCGACCTTTGTGCCGGTCAGCCCCAAATCGTCGCGCAACAGCTCCGACAGCCGCAGCCCCGGCCGGGCGGGGACCGAAGTCTTGGCGCCATTGACCGAGAATGTCAGCAGGGGCAGGGGCCGGTTCATGCGCCGGCCTCACCTGTCAGGTCGGCGACGGCGCGACGGATCAGCTCCACCGCCGCCTCCACCCGATAGGGCGCATCGGCACGAATATCGTCGATCGGCGCAAGCTGGCGCGTGACGAGATCGGCCTCAACCAAATCCACCGCCCGGTCGCTGGGCGCACCGGTCAATGCGGCCTCCAGCGCGGGCAAACGCACGGCCACGGCACTGCAGGCGCCCACGGCAAGGGCAGCCTCGCGGATGCGTCCTGAGTCGCAGACCAGCCGGGCGGCAACCATGACAATCGAGATCACCAGCGAATGCCGCGCGCCGAGTTTGAGGAACCGGCTGGCGCCGTCACGACGCGGCAGGCGGATCTCGGTCAGGATTTCATCGCCGGCGCGGGCCGTCTGGCGCGGCCCGGTCAGAAAGTCCGACAGCGCCATCCGGCGCGCGCCGCGCGAAGAACATAGGGAGACCTCGGCATCCAGCGCCAGCAGCGGCGGCACGCCATCGGCAGCCGGCGAGGCATTGCAGAGGTTGCCACCGATCGTGCCTGCATTCTGGATTTGCACGCCGCCCACTTCGGCCGCGGCGGCCCGCAGCATATCAAAGGCAGGCGGCAGGTCCGCATGGCGGATCTCGCTCCAGCTGGTCAGCGCGCCGATGCGGATCTCTTGATCGCTCACGCCGATGCCGCGCAATTCGTCGATATCCGCAAGATCGAGCACCGGGCCGGGCAGGGTTCTGGCCTCGGTTGCCGGAAACAAATCGGTACAGCCCGCGGCGATCACCGCTGGCGACTCGGCCAGAACCGCGCAGGCTTCGGACAGGGATCCTGGCGTGTGGTACCGCGCCATCTTGCGTCTCTCCTTTGCAATGCCCGCAAGCCTGCGCCGGGGCGAAACGCCCTGTCAATATGGCGCTCAGGCCGAAGCCGGGATGGGCCGCTGCGCGGTGGGTGTTCAGCGTTGGAGTTGGACAACAATCGGGCAGGGCGCCGCGCGGTTCAGACGCCGCGCGGGGATGCCAGAAGCCAAAGGCCGAAGAACGTGTAGGCAATCATGAAAAGTGCCAGAGGCGTTTGCGACACCACGGCGCGGCGGGTTGTGCCAAAGGCGCGCACCGCGAGCGTATGGGCCATCACGATCGCAAGGATATGTCCGATCACCACCGCGCCTGCCTGTGACAGAAAAATCGCCCGGACCGAGCCCTGCTGATTGAAAAAGCCGGTTGTGACGTAAAACGTCCCAAGGCCCAGCAGATCCTGTCCGCGCGCCAGCGGATCGCTCAGCGCGGCCAGAGCATATTGGCTCTCCACCAGTGCCGCGGTCAGGTAATGGGCGATGTGATAGCCCAGCGCAATGGGCAGGATCGACGGGGCGAAGAGCCGGAACGCCAGTGCCAGCGGCATCGGGCTGCCCGCCCCTTTCAGCCCGAGCCACAAAGTGCCCGCAAAGACCGCCAAGAGCGCTGCGTTGGCGATGACAAGTCCCAGAAGGCTGGTGCCGATCACGGCAGAGCGGCCGGGAAACTCCAGCGGATTGATCCCGATCTGGCCAAACCACCAGAAGGTTTCGTTGAGCCCGTCGAAACTTCCGGTTCCCAGAAGCAAGAGGATCAATACGGCCAGCCCCATTGGCGCCGCAGGCCGGCGCAGCGCTTGCCAGCCGGGCAGTCCAACCGCCAGGCACCCGCGCGCGCGGCCCAGGATCGCGACCTGCGCATAGGCGCGCATCATGACCGTGAGGCCTTCGCCACGCACCAGCCAGCAAGGCCCGAACAGCGCTGTCATCAGCAACGTGAGGACAGCATAGAGGCCGACATAGCCAGCCAGTCGTCCGGGATCTGCCGGTGCAATATCGGCCAGCAGGATCGCCGCGAAGCCCAGAAACGACGCGATCGCCGGCCAGAACCCGAGCCAGCGCGGATAGCGCAGCGGCGCAGGGCCTATCAGCCAGCGGATGACTGCGGCGGGCCCGGTCCAGGGGGTGGTCCATCGCCAGTGGTTGCCAACAAGACCTTGCAGCGAGACCAGAGCGATCCAGAACACGGTCCAGATCAGCAACGGCAGCGGGTTGGTCAGCGGGTCGCGCGGTCCGGCCTGCCCGGCCCACAGGGCGAACCCGAGCAGCCCCGCGGATGCGAGGCTGGTAACAAGCCGTACCGGCGGGGCGCGTTTGGGCAGCGGCAGCGCAGGCCAGGGCCGGAACAGGGCCTCCGCCCGCTCGGCCGGCAGAAACGCGAGCAGCAAAACGGTTGCAGCCACGGCGGCGACACCGCCAGCAATGTAGAGATCGGTGGGTAGCAACAGGACAAAACCGCCCTCTGCAGCATGACCCCAAAGCGCGGCCGGACAGCCCAGGCCCGTGACAATGACAGCGGCCCGGGCCGCGAGAGGCTTGATCCTGCGCATTCCAGCCTACAGAAATGTTTCCAAGGCCAGTTTAGCGCGGAGCAAGATCAATGACAGGGGCGAAACGAGCGGTCGGCGTGGCTCTGTTGGCGGCTCTTGTCGTGGGCGCATGGTATCTGCTGCGGCCCAACCCGGCCGCGCATCTGCTGCTCACGCAGGCCCGCGCAGCGGCGCATGGCTCTCATGTGATGGTTACGATGCAGGTGGAAAACGCGGGCCGCCCGGATCAGTTGCTGGCGGTGACCTCTCCGGAGGGGGATGCGGCGCTGGTGGTGCAAAACGAGGAAGGGCCGCTCACGATCCCGGCGGGCGGGACGCCGACACTGTCGATGGATGGCGCACATATTGCGCTGATGCTTCCTCAAGTGCCCGAACCCGGGCAACTGATCCCGATAACCCTGACCTTTGACCGTGCGGGGAAAGTGACGACCCAGGCGCTGGTTGGTACACCGGACGAGACGGGGGTGGATCACGCCGAAATGGGCGTGGAAGAGATCCCCGACGGCGAACCTGTCCCCGAGATTGCGCTGCACATCACCCCGAACGAGGACGGATACACGCTGGCAATCGACACCAAGAATTTCACCTTCAACGAGGATATGGCGGACGGTCCGCATGTGCCGGAGGTCGGGCATGGGCACCTCTACCTCAACGGTCTGAAGCTGAGCCGCCTGTACCGGGACGGCGCGAGGATCGGGGCCCTGCCCAGGGGCACCTATCACGTCGAAGTGGTTCTGAACACAAACGATCACCGGGTCTACACGCACAACGGCGCGCCCATCGCGGCGACTGCCGAGATCAGCGTGCCTTGACCTTGCGCGGGATACGTTCAACGCCTGCTGCAACAACGAACGGAGAGCCTCGATGACACAATCCGGGCGCATGGTGGGCGTGGACGTGGGTGGCACCTTCACCGACCTTGTGGAGCTTGACACCGTCACCGGTGCGGTTCGGCTGTCGAAAGTGCCCTCGACGCTGGACAATCAGGCGTTCGGGGTCCTGAACGCGCTGGCGGCCGCACAGTGCGATCTGGCGGCGCTGGATCTGATCGTCCATGGCACCACGACCACGACCAATGCCGTTCTGGAACGCAAGCTCAGCCCCACGGGTCTGATCACCACGATGGGATTTCGCGATGTGCTGGAACTGGGCCGGCGCACGCGCCCGCAGGCCTATGGAATGACCGGGCGTTTCACGCCGATCATCCCGCGCCGCCTGCGTCTTGAAGTGCCCGAGCGTATGGATGCGGCCGGCGACGTGGTCACACCGCTCGACAGGGACGCGGTCCTGCGGGCGGGTGAGGCCCTTCTGGCGGCAGGCTGCGTTTCGGTCGTGGTTCATTTTCTGCATGCCTATGCCAATCCGGCCCATGAACTGGCCGCAGGCGCCGCTCTGGCCGAGATCTGGCCGAATGCGCATATCACGCTGGGCCACCAGATCCTGTCTGAAAGCCGCGAGTTCGAACGCGGGGTGACGGCTGCCGTCAATGCCAGCGTACAGCCGATCCTGGCGCGCTACATCGCCCGGCTTCAGGGCGAGCTGGCGCAGGGTGGCTATGACGGCGAGATCCTCGTGATGAATGGCAATGGCGGCATGGTTTCGGCCGCGCGCGTGGCGGCAGAGGCGGCCAAGACCGTCATGTCAGGCCCGGCGTCCGGCGTGATGGCGGCGGCGTTCACAGGCCGGATGGCGGGGCAACCCGATCTGATCACCTATGACATGGGCGGCACTTCGACGGATGTGGCGCTGATCAGGGGAGCCGAACCGGCCGTCTCAAACGAGATCGAGATCGAATATGCCATGCCCATTCATGTGCCGATGGTCGACGTGCGCACCGTCGGGGCCGGCGGCGGGTCGATCGCGCGGGTCGATGCGGCGGGGCTTTTGCAGGTGGGCCCCGAAAGTGCCGGCGCCGATCCCGGACCGATCTGCTATGGCCGCGGCGGGCGCGCGCCCACGATTTCAGATGCCAACCTGATCCTCGGGCGGCTCGACCCGGCGAAGCTGGCGGTCCAGGGCGGGGTGACGCTTGATGCGGTGACCGAGATTTTTCTCCGAAAAATCGGCGCTCCGCTCGGACTGGAGGCGAAAGCGGCGGCCGAGGCGGTCCTGGCGGTGGCCAACACGCATATGGCCGGCGCGATTCGCATGGTGTCGGTGTCGCTGGGCGCCGATCCCCGGGACTTTGCGCTCTTTGCCTTTGGCGGGGCAGGGCCGTTGCACGCCAGCGCGTTGGCCCGGGATCTGGGCATTCCCAAGGTGCTGGTGCCGCCGCGTCCGGGCATCACCAATGCCATCGGCTGTGCGGTGGCTGATCTGCGCCATGACTTCGTGCGCACCCTCAACCGGCCCCTGGACGCCGTAGAGCCCGGCGCGCTGGCTGCCGTATTCGCCGAACAGGTCCGGCAGGGCGACGCCTTGATCGATGCTGAGCGCGTCGAGGTACGCGACAGGCGCTATCTGCATTCGGTGGATATGCAATTCGTCGGACAGACCCATCTGCTGCGGGTCGACCTCAAACACCCCGATATCTCGCCTGCCGATCTGCGCAGCCTGTTCGAAGCGGCGTATTTCGAGCGCTTTCAGGTCTTGCTGGCAGAGATCCGCGCCAATGTCGTGAATGCCAACACATCGGTTGTTGGCGCACGGGCCGCGCTCGATCTGTCGACGCTGATCGACCCGTCGGCGCGCAAAGCGTCTCTGGGCGAGGCACAAACCGGCTGGCGGATGGTGCGCTTTGACGGGGAAGACCATTCCACGCCGGTGTTCTGGCGCGATCATCTGCCCGACGGGTTCACGCTGGCAGGTCCTGCGCTCATCGAGCAGATGGACACAACCGTGCTGATTGAACCCGGCGACCGGGCGCGCGACGCGGGGCAGGGCAATATCATCATCGATCTGGGAGCTGGCGCATGAGCCTTGATCCGCTGACACTCACCGTGATCCAGGCCGGATTGCAGCAGGTCTGTGACGAGATGGACCTGACCTTTTCGCGCGCGGCCTTTTCACCGGTCATCGCCGAGGCCAATGACCGCTCCGACGGGATCTATGCCGCCGATGACGGCAGCCTGATCGCCCAGGGCGCCGGCGGACTGCCAGTGTTCGTCGGCACCATGCAATACTCCACCCGCACGCTGATCGAGATGATCGACGCCGGCACCGCGGCCGCGCCCGCGCCGGGGGACATCTATATCGTCAACGACCCCTATCTGGGGGGCACTCATCTGATGGACGTCCGCTTTGCGCGGCCGTTTTACCGGCATGGGCGGCTGTTCTGCTGGCTGTCCAACACCGGTCATTGGCCCGATACCGGTGGCGCCGTGCCTGGTGGCTTTTCCGCCTCCGCCACCTCGGTCGAACAGGAAGGCCTGCGCCTGCCGCCGGTGCGGCTGTTTCACAAGGGCGAGATGAACGCAGAAATCTACGCGATCATTTGTTCCAACATTCGCGTGGCCGATCAGCGGATCGGTGATGTGAAAGCGCAGGCCTCAGCGCTGATGGTGGGGGAGACCCGGCTGAATGCGCTGATGGACCGCTATGGCGATGAGACGGTCGCGGCGGCCATCGCCGAACTGCGCCAGCGTGCGGCGCAACAGATGCGCGCCTTGATCAAAGACATCCCGGACGGGCGCTACACAGCACGCGCCATCGTTGACAGCGACGGCGTGGTGGATGCGCCCCTGACGATCCGGCTTTGCGTCGAAACCACGCCACAGGGCCTGCGATTTGATTTCGCCGGGTCGTCGCCGCCCTGTCTGGGGCCCATGAATTCCGTGCGCGCCACGACCTTGTCGTCGGTTTATCTGGCCATGCGCCACATTTTCCCCGAGGTGCCGATTTCCGCAGGCGCGTTCGAGCCGCTGGAAGTCGTCGGCATCGATGGGACCTTCCTTGATGCGACCTATCCGCGCCCGGTCTCCGGCTGCGCCGCCGAAGTCAGCCAGCGCATCGCGGAGGCGGTCTTTGCCGCGCTGGTCCAGGCCCTGCCGGACCGGGTCACGGCCGCCCCCGCCGGGACATCCGGCAACTTTGCGCTGGGCGGGCATGACACGGCGCGGGGGCGCGATTTCGTGATGTATCAGCTCTCGGGCGGTGGCTATGGCGGCAATGCCGATCATGACGGCTTGTCCAACGGCTGTTCGACCATCGGGATTTCCAAGGCGCCCCCGGTGGAAATCATGGAACAGGCCTTTCCGGTGCTCTACCACCGCTATGCCCTGCGCGAAGGCTCCGGCGGCGCCGGGCGGCAGCGCGGCGGCTTCGGGCTGGACTACGAGGTCGAACTGCGGCGCGGCCATGCACGTGCGAGCTTTGTGATGGATCACGGGCGAACCGGGCCACAAGGGGCGCTGGGCGGGATGGACGGCGCGCTCAACTCCGTCACCGTGGTGCAAAAGGGACAGGCCTATGTGCCCCTACACCTGTCCAAGGAACAGGATATCCCGATGGTTCCAGGTGACCGGGTCCGTGTCGCCACCCCCGGTGGCGGCGGCTACGGAGACCCCCTGACCCGGGATCCCGCGCTGGTCGCCGAAGACGTCGCAGAGGGGCGATACACCGAGGCCGAGGCCAAACGCCTCTTCGGCGTTGCCCTGAAAGCGGGCCAGCCGGATCTGGAAGAAACCGCCCGGTTGCGCGGTTAGTCTCGGTTTCGGCTCAAAACACCGGAGGCCAGGAAAACGCCGGCCGCAACCAGACAGACGCCAAACGCCTTCAGCCAGGTGATCTCCTCACCCAGCAGCAGGCCGCCCCCGACCAGGGCCAGAATGGGTGTCAGCGCGCCAAAGGCCCCGGCCTGCGCAGCGCCCAGTTTCTCCACGGCATACCCGTACAGAAACATCGCGATAATGCCGACAAAGAGACCCTGCAAGGCGGCCATGATCAGGATCTCCTCCCAACTGATGCCCACGAACCCCAGTTCTCCGGTCATGATCAGGAGCGGTGTGCCAAACAATGTGCCCCAGAACAGCCCGATCACCAGAGCGTGCAGTGGGGTCAGCCCACTTTGCCGGAACACCACCGTGTATACACCCCAGGCGCCCGACCCGATAAGAAACAGCACATGGCCGCGCCAGGCGCCTTCATCCGCCCCCGCCACGACCTGCCAGAGGCTCACGATGATGGCGCCCAGCAGGATCAGCGCCAGCCCGAAGCGCCGGTAAGGGCCTGGCACCTCTCCCATCAGCGCCCAGGCGGCCAATGCGGTCCAGAAGGGCAGCATACCGGGCGCAAGTGCGCCCCCGTCCGAGGCTGGCGCAAAGGTCAGGCCCTCTGACACCACATAGGGAAACAGCGAACTGGCGCCGAACATCAGCAACAGCCGGCGCGGCCAGGTGAGACCGGAGGGCCAGACTCCCAGCTTCAGGATCCACGGCAGCATGATCAGCGTGCCCGGCAGCAGACGCAGCAGCATCAGTTCTTCAACCGTGTAGCTCGTCTCGACCGCAAACCGGATGATCAGGATGAACCCCGCCCATATCACCACGGTTGCGCAGGCTGCGATCAAACCCAGCGTCCGACTGCCTGGCATGACCATGTCCAGTCCTTTCCACCTGCCCACCGCGCCGAACAAACTCCATTCTTCGCCAAACGACCAGCCGAAAAGGCCCGGAGCCCCAGATTGAAGCCACCGCCGGGCGGAATTGGTGAGGGCGCAAGCCATTGCCGGGCGTTCTTCAAGTTTGCGGGCGGCAGTCAAAGGCGGCGGTTTCACACCGGCTCCCGCTCCGTTCGTCCCCCACCGAATGTTGCTAACTATTCAGAACCACACAGGTCAGGCGCATGGAAAACGGACGGCCCAAAGACCGCCCTGTTGCTTCTTTCTTTTCGAAAATACCCCGGCCCACCGGGTGCAGCCGGACCGGCGCTCGGGCAAGAGCGCCGCAACCGGCGCACAGTTCACCCGATGATTGCGTTCAATGTCGCGCTGGGCCGCATCACCTGCGCCGCTTTGGCCGGATCGGTGTGATAATACCCACCCAAATCTGCAGGAGCCCCCTGGGCAGCCGCCAGCTCACCCAGGATCTGCGCCTCTTGTGCGACCAGGGCTTCGGCGATCGGGGCAAAATGGGCTGCCATCTCCGCGTCCTCGGTCTGCGCGGCCAGCGTTTGCGCCCAATAGCGGGCAAACCAGTAGTGGCTGTCCCGATTGTCCGGTTCACCGACCTTTCGGCTCGGCGAGCGGTTGTCATCGAGAATGCCTTGCGTGGCCTTATCCACCGCCGCGCCCAGAACGCGCGCCTTGGCATTGCCCTTGGCGTCCGCCAGGAAGGTAAAGCTCTCACCGAGGGCACAGAACTCTCCAAGAGAGTCCCAGCGCAGATGGTTTTCCTCCATCAGCTGCTGAACGTGCTTTGGCGCCGAGCCACCCGCGCCGGTCTCAAACAGACCACCGCCCTGCATGAGTTTCACGATCGACAGCATCTTGGCCGACGTCGCAAGTTCCAGAATCGGGAAGAGATCGGTCAGGTAGTCGCGCAAGACGTTGCCGGTGATCGCAATCGAACTGTCACCTTGCGTGATGGTCTCCAGCGACGCCACGGTGGCCTCGCGCGGGGCCATGATCTCAAACTTGTCCGCCACACCCCGGGCGTCCAGAATTGGCGTGACGTATTTGAGCAATTCCGCGTCATGCGCGCGGCTGGCATCAAGCCAGAAGACTGCGCGATACCCGGTGGCCTTCTGACGATCGATGGCGAGACTGATCCAATCCTCGATAGGCGCCTTGCGGGTGGAGGCCGACCGCCAGATGTCACCGGCCTCCACCTTGTGTTCATGCAGGACCGAGCCATCCGCCAGGATCATTTTGACGGTCCCGGCCTCCGGCACTTCGAACGTCGTCGGGTGCGAGCCGTATTCCTCGGCCTTTTGCGCCATCAACCCGATGTTCTGAACCGTGCCGGCGGTCGCCGGGTTCAGCTTGCCATTGGCCTTGAAGAAGTCGATCGCGGCCTCGTAGACCGGCGCATAAGACCGGTCGGGGATCACACAATTGGTGTCGGCCTCCGACCCGTCAGGTCCCCAGCCTTTGCCGCCACCGCGGATCAGGGCCGGCATCGATGCGTCAATGATCACATCCGACGGCACATGCAGATTGGTGATGCCGCGATCGGAATTGACCATATACATGGGCGGTCGATCCGCACTGACCGCGTCAATGGCGGCCATGATCTGCGGCTGGTCCTTGACCCGATCAAGCAGATCCCCAAGCCCGGAATTCGGGTTCACACCCAGGGCCTTCATTTCCTCGCCAAATTCGGCGAAGACAGGCTTCAACCAGGCCTTGACGGCATGCCCGAAGATGATCGGGTCGGACACCTTCATCATGGTGGCCTTCAGATGCAGTGAGAACAGAACACCATCGGCTTTGGTCTTCTCGATTTCCGCGTCCAGAAAGTCTCCGAGCGCGGCGGCAGACAAGAAGGTGGCATCGACCACGGTGCCGGTGGGATAAGAAACGCCGTCCTTGAGAACGATCTCCTGACCTGAAAGCGTGGTGAGCACGATTTTGGCCGTGGTGGCCTCGGACAGCGTTGCAGAGACCTCATTGGAGCGGAAATCGGATCCGTCCATGGACGAGACACTGGTCTTGCTGTCGCGGCTCCAGTCGCCCATGCGGTGCGGGTTGGACTGGGCATAGGACTTCACCGCCGCAGCCGCGCGGCGATCCGAATTGCCTTCGCGCAGAACCGGGTTCACGGCCGAACCCTTGATCGTGTCATAACGCGCCCGGATCTCTTGCTCGGCCGGCGTGGCCGGCTCCTCCGGATAATCCGGCAGATCATACCCCTGAGACTGGATCTCCTTGACCGCAGCGACCAGCTGCGGAACAGAGGCCGATATATTGGGCAGCTTGATGACGTTGGCATGCGGCGTTTTCACCCAATCGCCCAATGCGGCAAGATCGTCGGATTGGCGTTGCGCCTCGGTCAGGTTTTCCGGAAACGTCGCAATGATCCGACCAGCCAGCGAGATGTCGCGCGTGCCCACGGTCACGTCAGCGGTCCGTGCAAAGGCCTGGATGATGGGCAGAAAAGAGGCGCTGGCCAACTCCGGGGCTTCGTCTACCGTGGTATACACAATATCTGGGAAAGTCTCGTCAGCCATTTTGAAGTCCCTTTTTTAACTGTGGGTGGCGTAAGTCTGGACGATCCTGTGGTCAGATCGTCACCAGTTGCGGGTGTCCGATGCAATGTTCCCCCGCCTCATATCGCTGCACTGCGGTATTATCAATGCGGAGTTCTTGTTGCCTCCCGATCTCTTCCCGCCAAAGACGATGTTCTCTGCAGAATGGAAACAAAGCCCTGCGCAGGTTCAGTCGCCCCACCCGTTTTCTTCAAAGAAAACGGTTCGGATTTTTTGGGAAAAAATCCGCCCTCTGTCAGCACCCGCATCGAAAAAGGTCCGGTCGAACACCAGTTTCCGCCCAAGTCCAACACCAGAGCGCTACCGGGTTACAGCACGTCCAGCTGCGGATCCGGATGTCCCTTCTTGCGCGGCTCGGCGCGGAAAAGGCGGCCTTGCTGGGCATCCGGAGCGTCCATGCCGTCCGTGGCTGTTGTGACGAACAACTGATCCAACTCCGGCCCGGCAAACACCGGGCATGTGGTGTGCACGCCGCCAACCGCAATGGAGCGATCAAATTGCCCGTCCGGGGTGTATCGCGCCACGCGGGCCGCGCCCCACTGCGCATTCCAGAGCCCGCCGGAGGCGTCCGTCACCGATCCATCCGGATAGAACCCGGCTTCGGAGAGATCCACCAACACGTCGATCGGCCCGTCAGGCCAGCCGTTTCGGTCCAGTTTCTGGTGAAGTATTCTTTGCTGCAGCGTGTCCGCCCAATAGACAAGGGTTCCATCGGGCGAAAAGCAGATTGAATTGGGGATGGTCAGCCCGTCATGGATCTTGCGCAGCGCGCCTTGGTACAATCGGTAAATGGCACCGGCGCCAGGTTCCGCCGCTTTTCCCATCGTGCCGACCCAGAACCCGCCAAGAGGATCGGTGCGACCATCGTTCGATCGCATATCGCCGCGATCAGCGTCCAGACTCCGGATCAACGTCCGGGTGCCATCCAACAGGCTGAACCGATAAAACCCCGTCTCCGACACGACCATAAGATGATCGCGGTCAAGCCACCCGGCGCAGGAGGTGCATTCACCCATGTCCCACCACAGGGGCTCGCCGTGGTCGATCGAGTGCAAACGATGCTCAAGAATGTCGAACCAGAACAGCTGCGCCCGCACCGGATGCCAAAACGGTCCTTCGCCAAGGGTGCAAACGCGATCATCACAAGCAATTGCCACGCTCATGCCATCGACTCCTGCAGTGGTGTTGGAACGGAAAAGATCCGCCATGTCGTGTCAGGACCGGCGGGCCCTCCTGTCACAGTTTTGGACGAGCTGACCTCGCTCCAACTCTGACCGCTTGTCCGGCCCATGTCACATCCCCCACATTCGCATCGTGTCTCTAGCTTAAAGCAACGCCAGAGGCCAAGCCCGTTGGTTGCCCGCAGAAGATCATGGTCAAAACCTGGTCCGCAGAAACGAAACGGTTGCCCCCGCGCGTATGGGCTGCCAACAGAGGGCAAAAGAGGTGCGCCAACCACCACCAGCCGGTCGGGCACGCGATGACCAAAAAAAGGTCAGAACCGCTTGCCATCTCCGGCAAGAAAATTCGCAGGACGACGCTTTGTGAGGGCCCCGGTACCCAAGTCTCAAGAAATCCAAACAAATGCGCCAGCTGCGAGACTGGCGCGTCATACAATCGGGCAGAGCAAGGACAGTCAGTTTGCTGATGATCAGGCGAATCCACGGAGCTCCGGCGAAAGCGCTCCGGATCAGGCCCCCGGTCCCGCGATCACACTCCAAGCAACGGGCAAGCCACCGCGCATTGCGCTACCAAGCACCACCACTCCTGCTTCTTTCTTTTCAAAAATACCCCGGCCCACCACCCGCAACAGGCAACAAGGCGTGACTAGATCGCCGCGCTGAAACCCTGCTCCGTTGCCTCGGTTTCCCCAAGCGCTGCGGCGAATATCCGCACCAGTGGGCGCGCCCAGGGTTCAACCCGCAATGTCGTGCCATCAAAACACAGCGCATCCGGATAGCGCGCGACCAGAGCAGCCAGCCATCCGCCCGCATCAAACCTGACATCGGGAAGCGCGCTTATCCTTACAGAATTGTAGCACATCAACTCCTGGATCGCGGCGGCGCGCAGGTGGTCGTGCGGGCGCAAGGCAATTCCGCGCGCGACCGCCAGATCTCCCTTGCCCACGGCCATCTGATACAGCGCGGTCGCGGGCTGGTTTTGCACATAGCCTTGCGGGAAACGCGAAATTGCCGAGGCGCCCAACCCAATCAGCCAGTTGAGCCCGTCTTCGGTGTAGCCCTGAAAATTCCGCGCCAAACGCCGTTCGCGCAGCGCCACGGCCAACCCGTCATCCGGACGCGCGAAGTGGTCTATGCCAACCTGTAGATATCCCTGGCCCAACAGTCGCTTGCGCGCGTGGTCAAACAAGCCAAACCGCGCTTCGGGATCGGGCAACGCCTCCACAGGGATCATCATCTGGCGTTTCGACATCCAGGGCACATGCGCATAGCCATAAAGCGCCAGCCGGCTCGGAGCGATCTCCAGGACCTGATCGATGGTCTCATCTAGACTGCTTTGTGTTTGAAACGGCAATCCATAGAGCAGATCGAAATTGATATCCTCTATCCCGCGATCGCGCAGCATATCAACGGCGTCGCGGGTGTCCGAGATGGTCTGCGGCCGCCCGATCGCCTCCTGCACGCGAGCGTCAAAGTCCTGCACTCCGAGGCTGGCTCTGTTGAGCCCATGCTCGGTCAGGATGGCCAGACGGTCGCAATCAATCTCAAGCGGGTCGATTTCGACGGAGAATTCGTCATGCCCGGCGATCCCGAACGCCCCGTCGAGGCCGCGCAGAAGGTGGTCCATCAGGTCGGGTGGCAGAATCGTGGGTGTCCCGCCCCCAAGGTGCAGTCGTGCCACCCGGATACGCGCGGGCAGGGCGCGGCGCACGATCTCGATTTCTTCAATCAGCGCATCAACATAACGTGCGAGCGGCACGTCGGTTTTGGTGCCCTGGGTGCGGCAGGCGCAGAACCAGCACAACCTGCGACAGAACGGGATATGTACGTAGAGCGAAAGACCTGCATCGTCCGGCACCTGCGCCAACCACTCGGTTGCCGTTTGCCCCGACACCTGGGGATCGAAGCAATTGGCAGGTGGATAACTTGTAAAGCGCGGGACTTTGGCGTTAAAAAGTCCATGGCGGCGGAGGCGATCGTAGGTCATGATAGACACCTAAATCAGCCGGCGACGTCGCACCTTGATGCAGATCAATCGGGAGAACGCAACTATGGCGATAGCCTCTGCCAGTCAGACAGATTGCGAGTCCTGCCCCATACGCCACCGGGCCGTCTGCTCGCGATGCGAACCGGATGAGTTGGAGGTTCTCTCCCGCATCAAATACTACCGCACCTATGAGGCAGGGCAGACCATCGCGATCCGCGGAGAGGCGTTGGACACGGTGGCGTCCATCGTGCATGGCACCGCCACTTTGACCCGGTCGATCGAAGACGGGCGCACACAGCTTGTCGGTCTGTTGCTTCCTTCAGACTTCGTTGGTCGTCCGGGCCGGGCGCATGCGCAATACGATGTCACCGCGGTGACGGACGTAACCATGTGCTGCTTTCACCGCAAACCCTTCGAAGACCTTATGGACGAGCTGCCCCATGTGCGCGAACGGCTTCTGGAAATGGCGCTTGATGAGTTGGACGCCGCGCGGGACTGGATGTTGCTCTTGGGCCGCAAAACCGCGCGCGAACGCATTGCCAGTTTGCTTGCGCTGATTGTCAAACGTTCGATCCGGCCGGATGGCGGGGTCCTTGGAGATGCAAAGCGGGTCGAGCTTCCGATCACGCGCGAGACCATGGCCAATTACCTTGGCCTAACGATCGAGACGGTCAGTCGTCAGTTGACCGCCCTGCGCAAGGACGGCGTCATCCAACTGGACGGCAAGCGCACCATCCTCATTCCTGATCTCGGGCTTTTGCTGGCAGAGACCGGTGACGACGATGATGGCGGCGTGATCTCCTGACAAAGACCTGACATGTATTCGGATGCTCGCATCATCGCGCGGCGGCGCAAAGGAAGGAACTGTCAAAAGCGGTTGTGACCTGCGAGGGGATTGCTGCGAGCCTGCAGTCCACATGGCAAAAACCTCGTAATAAAAACACGTTATATGCCGTATTTCACGCTCCCCTCATAGCGTCACACCCGGCTCGCAACGGCGCACCGGCACAGATCTTGTGTCACCACAGCGCCAGATCCGATGATCCAATCCACCTCGATTGCCACGACTTGATGTAAATCAAGGCGAGCCTTCCCCCAACGCGGCAAGAGCAATCTGCGAAGATGTGCGCGGGGCATCCTCCCTGCGCGCCAATGCTATGGGAAAAGCTATGTGGACAGTGCTCAAAATCGTCCTTTCGGGGCTGGTCGCCCTGGTGGCGGCAATGGCCGCCAACTGGGCGCATGATCTGGCGTATCAGGTGCATGCGCTTTTAATCATGTTAATTGCCGGAGGCCTGTGCCTCTATCACATCCGCCACGCCGGCGAGCCAACCGCCGAATACGTCGGCGCCCCGGTCGAGGGCTACATGGACGACGTGGTGCGGGCCGGTGTCATCGCCACCGCCGTTTGGGGCGTCGTAGGCTTTCTGGCCGGCGTGTTCATCGCGCTGCAACTGGCCTTTCCTGGCCTCAACTTCGAATGGGGCCAGCCCTATACGAATTTCGGGCGCCTGCGCCCGCTGCACACTTCGGCCGTGATCTTCGCCTTCGGCGGCAACGCCCTGATCATGTCGTCCTTTTACATCGTGCAACGCACCAGCGGCGCGCGCCTGTTTGGCGGCAATCTGGGGTGGTTCGTCTTCTGGGGCTACCAGCTGTTTATCGTGCTGGCGGCCACCGGCTATCTGCTGGGCGCCACCCAGTCGAAGGAGTACGCCGAACCGGAATGGTATGTGGATATCTGGCTGACCATTGTGTGGGTGGCGTTCCTGATCGCTTTCCTGGGAACGATTGTGAACCGGAAGGAAAAACACATCTACGTGGCCAACT
>JBCDEC010000059.1:0-19822 GCA_039179965.1 Pseudomonadota bacterium | reverse complement strand
GAACCTTCAGGTGACCGCCAAAAGCGCGGGGGACTTTGTGTCCAAAGCCGATATCGCAGCCGAAACCATGCTCCGGGAAGAGCTTATGGCCGCGCGTCCGACCTACGGCTGGACCGGCGAAGAAACCGGATCCACACCCGGCGAAGACCCCACCCGCCGCTGGATCGTCGATCCGCTGGACGGGACGACGAACTTCCTGCACGGATTGCCGCACTGGGCCGTTTCGATCGCGCTTGAACACAAGGGTCAAGTGGTTGCGGGCGTGGTCTTCGATGCAGCCAAGGACGAAATGTTCTTTGCCGAAAAGGGGGCGGGTGCCTGGATGAACGATCACCGTCTGCGTGTCTCCGGGCGCAGTCAGATGATTGAGAGTATCTTCGCCACCGGCGTGCCGTTTGCGGCCAACACCAACCTGCCTTCCACGCTGTCGGATCTGGCGCGATTGATGCCGGTCTGTGCGGGCGTGCGCCGCTGGGGCGCGGCGGCGCTGGATCTCGCCTATGTTGCCGCCGGGCGCTATGACGGGTGCTGGGAGCGTGGGCTCTATCCCTGGGATATGGCCGCCGGACTGATACTGGTCCGCGAGGCGGGCGGGCTGGTGGACGCCATCGACGCGCGGGCAGACATCTTCGACAGCAAGAGCGTCATTTGCGCCAACCCGAACTTGTTTGACGGATTTGCCAAGATTATCCGCAACCCGTCCTAGCGCCGTCGCGGAACCTTCGGAATATTGGAGCGCGCCAACCGGTAAGTGGCTTCGGGGTGCGGCGGCGCGCCATGGGTTCTGTTCCAGAACGACCAGCCGCCCAGCTTTATCCAAAGCGGCAGGCAGAGGGCAAAGCCCACGACAAAGCCGCCAGCATGGGCCCAGTAGGCGACACCTCCGGCATCCGGATCCGCGCCAAGGCCGCCATAGAACTGAAAGGCGAACCAAAGGCCCAGCATAATCCAGGCCGGCACCGGAAAGACTTTGAAGAAAATAATCAGGATCAGCAGGATGTCGACGCGCGCCTTGGGAAACAAAAGGATGTATCCCCCCATCACGCCGGCAATTGCGCCCGAAGCCCCCACCGTTGGCACCATCGAACCGGGCGCAGACAGAACATGGATCACGCCGGCGCCAATGCCGGCGGCCAGATAGAACCCAAGATAGGGCAAATGGCCCATTTCATCTTCGAGATTGTCGCCAAAGATCCACAGAAACAACATGTTCCCCGCCAGATGCATGATCCCGCCGTGCAGAAACATCGACGTCACCAGGGTGACCCATCCCTGCCCGGAGGTGATCTCTGCCGGAACAAGCGCCCAGGTCATGAAGAACGTATTCAACGCGGCCTGGCTGGGCAGGCTGGTCATGTAAAGCGCAAAGATTGCGACGTTTGCGACCATCAGCGCGTAGGTCACATAGGGTGTGCGTCCGGAGGGGTTGTGATCACGAATGGGAAACATGGCGGGACGCTCTTCGGAAAGCTGCGCCCGGTCAAGCAAAACCGGCCAGGCTTCAGCGCGGTTTTAGCTTCTTTCTTTTTACAAATACCCGGAACTGAACTGGTCGCTTGTGCGCCGGTCAAGGATCAGCCCGCCCCGCCCAGAAGTGCCGCATTCCCGCCGGCAGCCGTTGTATCGACGCACAGATGCCGTTCAGCCATTACGTGAGACGGCTCCGGCGTGCCGATCACCAGTGGCAGGATCGCTCCGGCGCGCGCGGCCAGGGCCTGCGCATAGGCCCGGCCAGCCTCTTCCTCCCCCCAGAAGACCGCGCCGCCAATATCCGCCCGGTTGCGCAGGTCATCCGGTGCCAGACCGTCGGCCAACAGGGCCTGCCCCCCGGCCTGTTCGACCGAATTCTTTTGCGCCTCCGCCACCGCTGCGCCCGGACCCAGGCACACAAACGGCTGCCGCGCATGCCGGGTGAGACGATTGGACTCGCCGGTCGGCCCGGGCAGGGTCACTGCGGGGGCGGGGGCCGGAATCCCGTGATCGCGCGAGGCAGGGGCCTTGAACCGGTCAAGGTAGAACGGTCCACCCGCCTTGGGCCCGGTTCCCGAAAGCCCTTCGCCTCCAAACGGCTGGCTGCCCACGACCGCTCCAATCTGGTTGCGATTGACGTAGATGTTCCCGGCGGCGACTTTTTCGCTGATGTATTGAACGCGGTCATCGATGCGGGTCTGAAGCCCGAAGGTGAGCCCATAGCCCGTCGTATTGATCGCCGCCAGCACGTCGTCCATCTGCGATGCCTTGAACCGCACGACATGCAGAACCGGTCCAAAGATTTCCTCTTGCAGGGCCTCGATCCCGGAGAGGGCGATCAGGCAGGGTGCCACGAAGTATCCCTTGTTGGGAACGGTCGTGCGGTGCAACAGGCGCCCCTCTTGATCGGCCTGGGCGACATAGCCAAGAATCTTGGCCCGCGCACCGGCGTCGATCACAGGACCGAAATCAGCCCGCAGCGCCCAGGGGTCATCGGCCGTCAGCGCATCCATCGCGCCCGTCAGCATGGTCAGAAGATCATCGGCAATGTCGTCCTGGACATAAAGGCAGCGCAAGGCCGAGCAGCGTTGCCCCGCCGATTGAAACGCGCTTTCCACAATGGCCCGCACGGCTTGTTCGGGCAGGGCGGTGCTGTCCACGATCATCGCGTTCAACCCGCCGGTTTCTGCAATGAACGGCGCGCCGGGTGTCAAATGCGCGGCCATGCTGGACTGGATGCGCTTGGCCGTTGCCGTCGATCCGGTAAAGGCCACGCCGTCGATCTGCGGTGAAGCCGTCAACGCCGCGCCAACCGAGTGTCCGCCGCCCGGCAGCAGTTGCAGAGCCACCAGTGGCACACCCGCCTCGTGCAACAGCGTGACGGCGAGATGCGCGATGAGCGGGGTCTGTTCGGCTGGCTTGGCCAGCACCGCATTTCCTGCCGCCAGAGCCGCCGCGATCTGGCCGGTGAAAATGGCGAGCGGAAAGTTCCAGGGCGAAATACACACAAAGCGCCCCGCTGGCGCACGATCATCCTCTGCGCCTGCCGCGTAGTAGCGCAGGAAATCGACGGCCTCGCGCAGTTCGGCCACGGCGTCGGGCAAGGTCTTGCCAGCCTCGCGGGCCAATAGCGCAAAGATCTCGCCGAAGTTTTCCTCATAGAGGTCGGCGGCCTTACGCAATATTTCGGCCCGCGCTGTGCGCGACGCATCCCATGTGCGCGCCGCCTCAATCGCCAAAGCAACATCGGTTTCGCTGGCCACGGTCACGTGACCGACAACCGAGCGGTCGGTGGGCGAAGTCACCTCCGTGCTGCTGGCCGGGGCGGCCTCGTTCGGTTCTGTGGCGATCAGCGGTTTGGCCGCCCACTGGTGGCTCAAAAAGGGTGCGCGCGCGGTGTCGATCGCAGCCAGTGTCGGACGATGAGACAGATCGAAGCCTTTGGCATTTTGACGCTCTGGCGCGAACAGCGCGGTGCCCGGCGTGAGGGTGGGGTCCGACGTCTCAATCGCGCGGAACGGATCCGCAACAACGGTTTCCGGTGGCACCGCGTGATCAACGAGCTGATTGACAAAGGAGGAATTGGCACCGTTCTCCAGCAACCTGCGCACCAGATAGGCCAGCAGATCCCGGTGCGCGCCCACCGGTGCATAGATGCGGCAACGCGCGTTGTGGCGTTCCTTGATGATGTCGTGCAGCGCTTCGCCCATCCCGTGCAAGCGCTGGTACTCATAGACCCGGTCAACCTCCATGCGCAGGATGGCCGCCACCGTATGCGCATTGTGGGTGGCGAATTGCGGATAGATCCGGTCTGTGAGGCCCAGCAGTTTGCGCGCATTTGAGATGTAGGACACATCCGTCAACACTTTTCGGGTTAAAACGGGAAAGCCGTCCATACCATCCACTTGCGCGCGTTTGACCTCGGTGTCCCAATAGGCGCCTTTGACAAGGCGGACCATGATCCTGCGGTCATACATGCTGGCCATGTCATAAAGCGTATCGATGACCGCGCCACAGCGTGGTCCATAGGCCTGCACCACCACGCCAAATCCATCCCACCCCGCCAGGGCCGGATCGCTGAGCACCGCCTCGATCACCTGAAGCGACAAGGACAGACGGTCGGCCTCTTCAGCATCGACGTTCTGACCCATGCGGGCCGCCTTGGCGAGCAAGGCAAGCGACTTCAGACGCGGCACCAGCGTTTCCAGCACTTGGGCTTCCTGGGCCACTTCGAACCGCGGGTGCAGCGCGGACAGCTTGACGGAAATGCCCGGGTTGTCGCGGATGTCGTCTGCCCGACAGGCCTGCGCGATCGCGGCGATTGCGCGTGAATAACTCAGATGATAACGCGCGGCATCGGCCTCTGTGCAGGCGGCTTCCCCCAGCATGTCGTAGCTGTAGGTGTAGCCCTTTGCCTCCAGATCTGCCGCGCGCGCCATGGCGGCTTCGATCGTCTCGCCCAGAACAAACTGCCGGCCCATCTCTTTCATGGCCCGGCTGACCGCAGTGCGGATCACCGGTTCACCCAGTCGCCGGATGGCATCACGCAAATGTCCGGCAGGGCCGGGCGGGCTATCGTCGAGCACCTTTCCGGTGAGCATCAACGCCCAGGTCGACGCATTGACCAGCGGCGAGCTGGATTGCCCCAGGTGTTTGCCCCAGTCGGAGGCCGCGATCTTGTCTTCGATCAGCGCATCGATCGTGTCGGCATCCGGCACTCTCAAAAGCGCTTCGGCCAGACACATCAGCGCCACGCCTTCATCTGTCGACAGACCGTATTCGTTGAGAAAAACTTCCATCAGACCGGGATCCGACGAAGTCCGGATTGTGCGGACGAGATCAGCGGCCCAGGCACAGATCACGTCACGATCTTCCTGAGACAGCGCGGCCTGTTCGATCAGCGACTTTGCGAGGTCCGCTTCATCTGCGTAGGTTCCGGCGTCGATGCTGAGCGGAGAGACGATGGTCATGAGAGTGTGTTCCGTCTTCGGCGCCGTCCTTGCAAATTCAGGGAAACCGGGCGCATCGGGGAGGTCCAAAAGATCAACCAGTTACGTGCCAGGCGCCGGATCTTTTCCCTGTTCTGAAAACCGACCGGAAGCCCCAAACGCCAGAAGCACAAGGTCAAGCGCCGCCGCGATATTGTCAACTGTTAAACAAATGGTGCGCGAGTGCACAAGGACACCGCCGGTTTTCAGCCGGACAGGACAGGTCTGGCGGGTCGGAGAACGTCTTTACACCGCCGTGCGCACCCGTATGGTCGGGCTCCCAGGCCCGCGTGATGGAATGGTAGACATAGGGGACTTAAAATCCCTAGGCCTTAGTGCCGTGCCGGTTCGAGTCCGGCCGCGGGTACCAGACACTGCAACCGGATGCATAGTAAATTGCGCAAACTGTTGCCAACAACGGTTTCGACAAATCCTGTGTATCCTTCCCCTTGCAAGAATCATGCAACTGGACGCGTTTCATTATGCACCGATTTCACACGTGCGTAAGTTACGGCCTCGCTTCGGAAGTACAAAAACGGCTGGCGCGCCCAGGTTGCGCGAAACGGTGTGCGAGCAACGAAGATTTTCGCGATTCAGCGCGAGGCCAAGGAGTGCGCGGCGCGCACTGAGTGCAAGATTCTAAACGAGGTTCAAGGCGCAAGCTCTATCCTCTTCAAAGACGTGCGAGAGCGATATGGCCGAGAGGCGAACCCGACAAAACGCGGCTAACATTGGGAAGTGAACCAGATTGAACGGCTAAAAATTGATCGGATGGGTGATCGATCGATGCGCGACTTTTCGCAGTCGGACACTGCTGACTGGAGGGACCGCCGGTTGCGGAGTGTTGCACCGGGAACCGTTCGGCGGGAAATGAACCTGCTCGGGGCAGTGTTCACACAAGCGCGTAAGGAATGGCGCTTGATTTCAGTCAACCCAATGACTGATGTTCGCAAGCCGACAGAACCTCCCCCAAGAGATCGCTTGGTGACCGATGATGAACTGGCGCGAATGGCCCATGTCGCCGGCGATGATCTTTCCACCGCGACGGCGCGCGCCTTCCATGCGTTCCTGTTCTCTATAGAAACCGGAATGCGCGCGGGCGAGGTCTTGGGCCTCACGTCGGGCTCTGTGGACCAGGAGCGACAGGTGGCCCGGCTGCAAATGACGAAGAACGGCGCGTCCCGTGAGGTGCCTCTGTCCAGCAAGGTCTTGGGGCTATGGCTGGCTCTGCCCGGGGATGGCTTTGAGTTGTCTTCGCGCCAGCTAGACGCTCTGTTCCGAAAGGTCAGGGACAAGGCCGCGGTGGAAGGCTTGACCTATCATGACAGCCGGCACTCGGCCGTCACGCGGTTGGCTAGGAAGTTGGATGTCTTGACGCTGGCGAGGATAATCGGCCACCGGGACATGAAGCAACTGATGACGTACTACGATGAACCTGCGGAAGAGATTGCAAAGCGCCTCGACCAACTGGCCTCGATCTCAACACGGCGCATCTTGCCCGCGCCAACGAGAGACGGTCAAATGGCTATACAGATCCCGCCGATCAGCTTGCGCACATCCCGGCGCGGCCTTACCCGCAGGTCCCGCACGTCTCCATTTCGCCGCGCCCATCCGAGCCCGCGCGCCGGAATTTTTTTAAAATTCCGGTCCGGAAAATTCCAATTTTCCGGGTAGGCGGCACGGGATGCGCGATCCATTTGCCACACGAGAGCCGAGACGGTGCGACGTCGCCCATACGCCAGCCAAGCCGCCCTTACGATGCATTTTGTCAGACCGGCCTCTCCGTTTCGATTACCTCTTGCCTTGCGCCCGCTGCATATGTTCATGACCGCCAGACAGCGCAGCGATTATGTCAGCGCACAGGCGCTGCTGGACAACTTGCCGCCCGCCAAACACATGCTGACGGACCGCGGCTATGATGCAAACTGTTATCGCGAAGCTCTTGCCGGCAAGGGGATCGCGCCATGTAATTCGTCCCGAAAAAGCCAGAAGGTTCCAATCCCGCACGACGAAGTTTGCTACAAAAAGCGCCACAAAATCGTAAACAGTTTGCTCGCCACAAGAGCTGGACAAGGGTTTCAACCGGCTATGACGGATGCCCGAAAGTTTTCGCGTCCGCGTTGGCTGCCGTGGTCGTATTCTGGCTATGAATTCTACCTCTAGTGGGCTCTGTTGCACAAATCCCGGCAGGGATTCATCTCGTGAATCCAGCATGGTAGCCGGGGTGCATGAGCAGACCCACACCCCCGAGCTACAGGACCAGGAACTGGCCAGCCTACAATGAAGCGCTCAAGCGCCGAGGCTCGCTGACGATCTGGTTCGATCCCGAGATGAGCTGGGAGGCCGCGCCGACAGGTCGGCGTGGCCGTCAGCAGAGCTACAGCGACGCCGCCATCCAGACATGCCTTTCTATGAAGGTTCTGTTCGGCATGGCGTTGCGGCAAACGACCGGCTTCGTCGAAAGCCTGTTACGCGTGGTCGGGCTGAACTGGACAGTGCCCGACTTCAGCACGCTGAGCTGCCGCCAGAAGTCCCTGGCCGTCAACATCCCCTACCGCTGCTCCAAGGGGCCGCTGCATCTGCTGATCGACAGCACAGGCATCAAGGTCGGGGGCGAAGGTGAGTGGAACGCCCGCAAGCACGGCGGCCCCAAACGGCGCGTCTGGCGCAAGATCCACCTCGGGATCGACGAGGAAACGCTGGAGATCCGCGCCGTTGAGATCACCGGGAGCCACATCGGTGATGCCCCGGTGCTGCCCGATCTGCTCAGTCAGATACCAATGGACGAAGAGATCGGCAGCGTCACCGCAGACGGCGCCTACGATACTCGAAAGTGTCACGACGCGATCGCCGATCGTGGGGCCCACGCAGTCATCCCACCGCGCAAGATTGCAAAGCCGTGGAAGACTGTCACCGCCGGCGCGGTCGCACGAAACGAGATCCTGCGGACCTCCAAATACCTCGGCCGGGCCTTGTGGCGACGATGGAGCGGATACCACCGCCGGAGCCGCGTCGAGACGAAGATGCATTGTGTGAAGCTGCTGGGGCAACGCCTCATGGCACGGGACTTTGACCGCCAGGTCGCCGAGCTTCAGGTCCGTATCGCCGTCCTGAACGGCTACACTGCGCTCGGCATACCCGTCACAGAGCCCGTGGGATAAGTCTGTCCGGGGAAAGGGGAACCTCGGCGTTCAGCCGATTTGTGCAACAGAGCCCAGATGGAGGACATTCGTCCGCCGCCAAAGCGGAGCACTCATGCCGCATCTTGCGACTTTCTATGGCGATGGACCGGCGATTGCATACGGGTGCGGATGCCGTCGGCCGGGAAGCGTCAAGTCCGAAGGTCTGTCCCCACGACGGCCGCAACCTTGACCCCGCATCGGCCACTAAGGACCGCTCCCCGCAAACGTATCCCTAAACCTCCAACATCCCCAACAAATCTTCGGTCCTGTGCACCACCGCCTCCTCGCCGCGCTGTCCGCGGCCCCGCCTTAAACACAGCAGGAGGACGCCCTACATGGGACACGGCGTGGCGTGGATGCCTTTGAAGGCGATCTCGAAGACATGCGACAGCACCACGGGACGGACCAGGCCGACGTTTTGCATATTGGTCGTCTTCCCCCGGGCGGGGGGCTCGCGATCGTTTCTGTTGGCACGCGGATGACAAAAGCAGATCGTCTAGGTGAAATCATGTGCCCGTTTACCTGATCTGCGGTGCGCTCGTGCTTTCAGTGTCGCTGTCTTCGGTCCACGAAATGCGCAGATCAACCCGGCAGGCACCGTCGGAGCGGTCTGCCCTGATACGCAGGGTCATCAATCCCTCCACCGGCAGCACCAGGTCCTTGTCGCCATCGCTGAGCGTGATTTCTCCTGCCGCGATCCCTTTTGTCAGCGATGCAAGCAGCGCCTTTATCGTCTTGCGGTCCTGCAGGGACTCGTGCCGGAACTTGCCGTCGGGCTGGCTCATGCCATGGCCTCGTCCCAAGACGGCCACTCGGGGTGGAAATGCTTGGCGGCGGGGTAGTCGGAACTGAGCCCGACGATATCGCCCGAGGGGTGGATCAACGTGGCTCCGGCACCGATCCCCGGCAGCCCTTCCAACAGGCGCGAAGCGCGGTCGAGGGTCACATCCCCCTCCAGATGCAAGAGGCCGCGCTTGGCCAGCAGGCGCTGCCCCCGATGATTGTTCACATGTCCCTGCACGACCATCTTGACCCCCAGCGCGTGAAGTGCCCGCACCCCCGTCGTTGAGAGATGCTTGTCGGTGTCTCGATACTTGGTCCGGACCAGATTGGCCACCGGACCAAAGTAGAAGGTGAAGGGATCCTGTCGCGCCTCGAAGCGGAAACGGTCGTTGACGGCGTCCGCGCCACCCTCGGCCAACAGCGTGCACATCGCATCATCGAGCCCCGCATGCACAAAGAGAAGTGATCCGCAGTGATAGGCCATGTTCATGCGCGCGTAGAACCACGCATAGGGCCCGTCAGGATCAAGGAACAACGCCCGGCACATCAGGGCCGCAGCGTAAACCATGCGGATTGTCATACCCGCCGTGGCGATCTCGGTGTCGAACTGGTCCTGCTTGGTGCACAGGCGGGTCAATTCCTTGTCGATGGCCTTTTGCGACAGATGCGCAGCCGCGCGCTCCGGAAACCGGGCCTCCCAGTCCGGTCCGGGGAAGATCCGGGTCCGACAGGCGCTCTCGTCTGGCAGGTCTTGGATCAAATCTTCCACCGGGAACCTGTCCCAGACCTCACGCAAAAGCGGGACGGTCTTGCGCCCCATCCGTACGAACAGATGTTCCGTCAGCGGGCAGCGTGGTCCGGTCAGGGCCTGTATGGCCAGCATGAAGCGCAGGTCATGATTGCCGGCGAGCAGATGCACCTCCGCGCCGCTGGCAAACAGCGCGGCCAGCGCGTCGAGCATGTCGAGGTTGCTCGGCCCCTTGTCGAGGCAATCGCCGCCAACCACGATGCGTGCGTGCCGGCCAAAGTCAGTGAGGACAAAGTCACGCGTGCCGCTGCCTCCGCGCCGGATCGTGCCCGCCGCCGCAAGCGATCGCAGAAAACTCTCGGCATCGGCATGGGGGTCGGAAATGAAGACGACAGGCCGCTCCGGCCAATGCCAGCGGCCGTGGGCTTCCGCTTCCCTCAGGCTGTGAAACATTTCTCGAAGGCAGGCCCGCGTGCCTCCGCCAGAGTGCGGCTCAGACACGGGCCAGGCAGCACATTCGCGGGGCAGTCCCTCGAAATCGCAAAAGGCATCGAAAACGGGGGGGAGCAGGGCAACCTGACCCTGCCTCATCGCATTTTGGTATGACAATGCAGATGGTCCTCAGTCCAGAGCGGCTTCCCGGGGGGTGCGCTGTTTCCACGCCCCTCCGAAGTGGACCCATGTATCATCGCCTTTGTAACACAAAAGTAACGGGCGCGCGTGATACATGCTGAATTTTGAGATTTCATCGAGGCGGAGGATGCCAAGGTCGTGTGCCGCATGGCGGAAGGCCGCACCATGGCCGAAAACGAGGGTCAGCGTCGGCATCCTGGTGGCGCTGCCCTGCGCCACCAACCGGCGCAGCCATCCTGCCACCCGAGCGCCCGCATCGCGCATCGACTCGGCACCTTGAAGGGGCAAGCGGTAGTCCCTGTCAGCCTTCCAGCCGGGCGGCGGCGTGTCACAGCGTGGATCGTCGCGCAGTGCAAGCTCGATCTCGTGCAGGGTCAGGTTGGCGGCGCTGCCCAATGCACGTTCCGACAAATCCGGGGTCTGTTCGATGCGCGTGACATGCCCTTTCGACGCTAGCACCTCCACCGCGTCCATCGCGGTTTGCCATGCGCGCAGTTGAAGCGAGCAGTGCGTCACTGGATCGAGCCGCCAGTCGTTCTCGTTCAGAAGCTGCGCGATGTTTTCGCCGCAGGCACACGCCTGTGCATGTCCCGTTTCGGTCAGCGGGAAGGGTTGCAGTGCGCTTGGCGTGTCGGGGCGCTGGTGGTAGTCTGCGTGCCGGATGAGCGCCAGATATCGCGGGATCACGCCCCGGCCTCCAACAGATGCCGGCCTTTCGCATAGAGCGCGTCGAAATCGACCCGACCGGTCACTTCGCTGACCCGAACATCGCGCAGCGCCGCAAGATACCCCTCTTGCTCCAGCGGCGTCTGGTCGGTCTGAAACCGGCCGGAGGCATCTGCGTAGAACGGCCCCGCGCTTTTCATGATCGCACCCAGCAGGTCGGGGCGATCTGAAAGGGTCACATCCGATACGGCCGTCGGCTGTGTGGTGTCCCGCTGCCAGTTCAGAACCCAGAAATCGGTGAGCGGGGCGGACATTTGCAACCGCCCGGGGCCGTAGATCTCGGGCACGATCAGGTCATATTTCTCTTCCAGATGCCAAAGGTCCTCGGGCGGCATGGCCGCAAGTTCGGCCAACCGCTCATGCGTCAGGAGCGGGTGCAGACGGCTGTTGTGCAGGATGGTTCCGGGATTGATCCGAGGATGCTTGGGAATGCCAAGCGCCGCGGTCACTGGCCCCTCCTGGCACACCATGAGCCGGTCATTGGTGACAAAGGCCGTGCCGGAAAGATCCATCATGCGCAGAACCGAGGTTGACTTGCCGCCCCCAGACAGACCTGCGATCGCAAGCGTGCGCGTGCCATTGGTCACCGCAGCCGCGTGGCAGATCTGCCAGCCGTCGCGCAGGCATGTGTTCAGCACCTGCGTGTTGACGAAATTGATCACCTGATTGGCATGGGCTCCGACCGGGCCGAAGGCCAGCAGTGCTGCGCCGGATTGCAGAAACGTGACGCCGGTGCGCCATTTGAAAACCAGCCGACCGTCGTCCAGTGCATGGATGGCGTCCTTGCGCCCGGTCTTGCCAGGCTCGCGCGCCCAGTCCACCCAGTCCGGTGCAGGGTCGAGCGACTGGCCTTCCAGAATGTCGATCTCGATCGCGTCACGGGTATCCTCTGCTAGCACATCGGCAAAATAAGCGGCCAGATCCGTGCGCAAGGTGCCTGCACAGCGCAGGCGCAGTTGGACAGGGCCGACCGAAAGCACCAATGGCTGAACCCCGGACAGGCCCGAGCGGTCCATCCGGGCCAGAACATCCGCCACACACGTCAGGCTCACTTTGTGACCTCCGTGATCACATGGTCGGTCACGAGGGCGGCTGCATCCAGCCCGCAGCCTTCTTTTACCCCGCGATAGCCACCGAAGGCAGAGACCTCGAAGACAATCGGGCCGGCTTCGGTCAGCGCCACATCGACGGTGGTGAAGGACAGCCCGAATGGCGCTTGCGCGTGGCGCGCCAGATCAATCAGGTCGTCATCCGGTCTGTAGTCTGCGTATTTTCCGCCACTGTGAATGGTCGTGTTCCAGTTATTCGACGCCGAAACGCGCGCATAGGTGCACAGATAGTCGCCGTTCAGGAACACCATGCCGAGGTCCTGCCCGGACAGGTCGCATTTTTCCTGTATGTACATGACCGGGTTCTCAGCGGCAAAACCGGCAATCTGCGCCTTCGCTCCGGGGCCATTGTCGATCACGCACATGCCGCGCGCCTTGGTGGAGTAGAGCGGTTTGAACACGGCGCTGCCATAGGATGCAACCGCCGCTTCGGCGCAGGCCTGATCCTCGGTGACAAGCGTGCGCGGCATCGGGATATCCGCGAGCCGCAGCGACACGGTGCAGGCCAGCCGGTCGATGAGCCGCAAGATCGCCTCGGGGCGCGAGAACACCTGCACGCCGCGCGCCTCGGCCACCCGCAGCATTTCCAGGCGGTCGAGCACATGCGGGCTGTAGATCTCGCTGATCTTCTTGATGATCAGCGCGTCGTAGCTGCACAGATCTTCGCCCGCATGCATCAGCGCGCCAGTGTCGAGATCGAGCGCCACAGCCCCCATGTCGATCACTCGGCGAAAGCCGGTGCGGGACTCGACCGCGTCGGCCAGTGCTTCGGTCGACCATTTCCCCGGGATGCCGATCACCCCGATTTTCGGTTCAGTCACGGAACAACTCCTTGATCGGCAGTTTAAGCCGGTATTCCTTGCCCGGCGGACAGGCCAGTGCGGCCTCCAGCACGAAGCGAGCGCGCACTATCATGCGCCGGGCATGCGATTTGTCGAAGACGAAACGGGTCGAGCTGGCAAAGCTGCGCGCTAGGCCAAGCGCCAGCCGATACTGGAAACTCTCGTCTTTTTGCGACCGGGCAAATTTTGACGCCAGCGCATGCACGTTCGAGGTGACCTGCACCACCCGCTGCCGCGTCCGTGCATCATGTACCTGCAGCCGGTAGTTCGACACCATGAAAACCGACACATCCTGCACATAATCCATGAAGCGCGAACGATGCAGGTCGATGAAGTGGATCTTGCCCTCGCTGGAATCGAAAATCACGTTGTCGAGATTGAAATCACCGTGGATATGCACAGAAAAGGGGGCAGTCAGGGCTTTTTCACGCTCCATTGCGCGATGCACCAGGTCTTCGAACCCCGCCACCTCCAAGCCGCCGATACGGGCAGGGGCGATGTCGAATTCAGGGTGCAAGCGGTAGACATCCGGCAGCCGGTTCAAGAGTTGCTCCATGGAAGCCATCTCGGCGGGTTCCTGGGTCCGGGTGCGTTTCCAGACGTCGCGCAGTGTCTTGGCCAGCGCCACCTCGGCCTGCGCAAGAACGGCGTCGCTTTCTCCCAGCAAGACCTGTTCGAAGGTCTGGCCGTGCAGGTACTCGATCAGCAGCGCGGCCGAATCGCCACTCTTCTGGTAGGACAGGATCTTGGGTGCGAGGCCGGGATAGATCGAGTCCCACCGCTTCACCCCTGCGCGTTCCTCGCGCACCTTTTCGGCCTCACCATCCTTGAAGACCGCGTCGAAGCCGTCACTGGCTGCGTCCTTGCTGCGCAGGCCCGAGATCGTACTGCCGGAGCGTGTCTCGGCCAGTGGTTTCAATTCCAGATCGCCCGGATTTCCCGTCGACAGCACATTGCGCAACGAGAAATAGCGGTCGAAATGCACCGACTGGCCGATGCTGGCGGACAGGATCGCCTCGCTGATGCTTTGCAGCGCGTCCCCCATGCGGCGGATCTCGTTGGCCGCGAGCAGGGCATTGGACAGATCCTCGGTGTGCTTCGACTGACGCATATCCTGCGTGTAGGTCTGAAAGAGCTGATCATATAGCGCGCCAAGATCGACCTTGGTGTTCCCGATCTTCACTGCCATATCGGTGTCGCGGGCCTCCATCGCAGGCAGGATCGACTTGATCCGCTTGCGCACGCGCTTGATGACCTTTGGATAGGCAGCGGGCCGCAGCAGGGGCGTGCGATCCACGTCTTCGGCATGTTCGAGGCTGCGCCGCGCCATGCGGGCGATCAAGTCGAGATTGCGCGCCACCAGAGCCGCGTTATGCAAGCGCATCTGCGTCTCGCGGGTGGACTTTCTGGCAGACAACCCGCGAAGAGCCGCACTTTGCACCCGTGACCAGAGGTTATAGGAATAGCCCGCGCGCTGGATCACCTTTTGCGCGGTGACCGGGTCAGGGGCCTCAAAATAGGCTTCGAGGTTGGACAATTGCCCATCCAGTTCGGCACATAAGAAATGCAGGTTTTCGCTAACACCGCGCGGCAGCCTAGACATTGCAGAGCCCCAGATAGACCGGTTCGTCCTTCGGCCCGAGGCACGGGCCAAAGGCAGGCGAAAGCCGAGACACGGCCTGCTCCACCGGCACCCAGGCGGTGGCGATCTGCGACGGGTCGGGATGTGGCCCGAGTTGCGGCACGTAGTGCTCGGGCAGATTGCAGGCAAAGAGCATGTCCAGTTGGTGCCGCGTTCCGTCGGGCTTGTCGCGGAAGGTTTCGGCGACATGCAACAGGCGGTCCACGATCACGGTGGCACCGATCTCTTCCTCGCATTCGCGGATCACGCACTCAGTCAGGGTCTCGCCCGGCTCCTGTTTGCCGCCCGGTAGCGACAGGTAGTCGCCGCGCCCCGGTTTCGATTTGACCTGCACCAGTACCTCTCGATTCCGCAGGATGACCGCCCGCGCACAGGGGCGTATGTCCGCGAGAAAGCCGTTCGACGTTGTGGTCATGGGTGGTAAAAGAGGTTTGAAGCAGTTTTGTATCGCTGCGGGATCGTCACGAGAGTTGTACAGTGTCAGACCTCCAGATTGCCCGCAACGTGGAATTTCCCGATACGTTGCGCATAGCGCGGGCGCGAAGCCTGCCAGGTCTCGGGCCGCGCCTTTTGTTCTTCTCGGGCGGCAGTGCCTTGAACGAGATTGCGCGGGCGCTGAAATTCTACACCCACAACTCGATCCACCTGATCACGCCCTTTGACAGCGGCGGCAGTTCGCAAGTGCTGCGCGACGCGTTCGAGATGCCAGCAGTCGGCGATCTGCGCAGCCGCCTTATGGCGCTGGCGGACGAGTCCGTACTGGGACAGCCCGATATCTTCCGACTCTTTTCCTACCGCTTCCCCAAGGCGGTTTCACCGGCGGCCCTCGAGGATGAATTCACGACCCTCATGGACGGACGCCATCGTTTGATGAAGGCCGTGTCACAACCCATGCGCCGCCTGATCCTGTCGCAGCTCAAGGTCTTTGCGGCCAATCGACCGGCGGATTTCGACTTTGCCGGGGCCAGCGTCGGGAACCTGATCCTTGCAGGCGGTTATCTGGGTCATGATCGGGCATTGGAACCGGTCCTGTTCCTGATGTCCAAGATGGTCGAGGTGCAGGGGATCGTGCGGGCCATCGTGGACCGCAACCTTGATATCGCGGCCGAATTGCAGGACGGCACCGTGATCCCGACGCAGCGGTTGATCACCGGCAAGGAGGTGCCATCAATCATCTCGCCGATCCGCGAGGTTTTCCTGTCTGATGCCGGAACGCGCCTGACGGACGAGGACGTGCCCCTGCCCAAACGAAACCGCAAGCTGATCGGGCAAGCTGATCTGATCTGCTACCCGCCGGGCAGCCTTTACACCAGCCTGATCGCGAACCTTTTGCCGAAAGGTGTTGGCCGCGCCATCGCCGCACGCAAGGTGCCCAAGGTCTACCTGCCCAGTCTCGGCTTCGATCCGGAATGCTACGGCATGACGCTGTGCGATCAGGTCGCGGCGCTTTTGGCCGCGCTGACGGCCGATGCCGGCGCAGAGCGCCCGGTGAGCGGTTTGATGAGTGCCGTTCTGTGCGACAGCGATGACTTCGACGCGCAACAGGCCAAAGGCCTGAAAACGCGCTTTGACCTGCCTCTAGTACCTCTGCCCCTTCGCAAAGCGGAAGATGCGTCGCGCTATGACCCGGAAAAGGTTTGCGAGGCGCTCATATCGTTCACATGATCGGGGCCACGGCATGACGGGGATAGGGCCAAATGACCATACGTGAGATTGTATTGCTCTGCCATGGCGAGGCGAAAAAAGACGCGGATGACATCACGCGACCGTTGAAATCCAAGTCAAAACGACAGGCGCAAAAACTTGGCGCATGGATGCGGGAACAGGGCATCGTGCCAGATGTATGCCTTGCTTCACCAGCTGAGAGGGCCTTGGTCACGGCGCAGAAGGCCTTGAAGGCCGGGGGCTGGACCGCGCAGCACATCGTAGCTGACCGCCGGCTTTACGACGCGCCGGTTGCCGATCACCTTGCGGCTCTGAGCGACCGGGCCGCAGCCTGCATGCTGTGCGTCGGCCATCCCGGGGCGTTGACGGATGTGCTGCACCACCTCGCACCGGATGGTCCGGCATTGGGCCATGGCACACTCGCGCGGCTCAGACTGTCAGATGGCGCTTTGCAGACGGGCGCGGCGCGGGTCGAACAGGTGGTCGTCGCAGAGAACTTGCCCGAGGGCTTTGCCTATCCCGGCCCCGGTGCCACCGAACGACGCGCGCGGCCCGCCTACTATTACGCGCAATCCGCAGCCTTGCCCTACCGCCACCACAGAGGTGTCTTCGAGGTGTTGCTGATCACCTCTGGCAGCGGGCGGAAATGGGGGATCCCCAAGGGCATTTGCGAACCGGGTTTGACCGCACAGGCGTCCGCGGCTCAGGAAGCGCTGGAAGAGGCCGGGGTTGTGGGCAGACCGCATCCGGACAGTCTCGGGCGCTACGAACTGGTCAAATGGGGCGCAACCTGCTCGGTGGATGTCTATCCTATGGCCGTCGCAAGAGCGTTGCCCGACAGCGAGCGGGACGAACGTCATCGCCAACGGATTTGGCTTCGTCCTGACAAGGCTGCGGCGCGCGTGGATCATCCGGGCCTTGCGCGGATCATCGCCCGGTTCACCAAACCGGTCGAATGATCAGACCGAATTCGCGTGGCGCTTCAACCAGGCCTCGATAGCCTGTCTGGAAGCACCGAAATACTCTGCGGTTTCCAGCGTGGTCTCAGTCACGTCCTCGGAACGCACCGGGCGGGGGCGATCCCGTCCATATTGAACCCAGACATGACTGACCGCATCCGCGGCCTCAATCTCAGCGACAAAGAGATGTCTCACCCTTGGCAACCTTTCAAATCCTTTACAACACCAACCTGGCATCTGGACCGCTTGACGGGTGCGTCCCCCCTGGTTCGCGCACCAGTCATAAATCTGTCGCATAACTTTCGACCGGTTTGAAGACGTGAAGGAAATCTGGTTGCTTCAGCGCCCGGAGTGTGAAATTTGACGTCAAAGTGTAATGACGTCATAACGTCATAACGTCATAACGTGATGAGGCCAAGGATGCCCAAGAGCAAGTTGAGCACCGAAGAGACAGACATCTCGAAGGGCGACAAGAAGAAGAGCACATCGCTTCGGCTGAACAAGAAAACTCTGAATGCGCTGAAGATCCGCGCGATAGAGGACGAGACGAGCGTCCAGAAGATCATCGAGACCCTCGTCGAAGACTATCTGAAGAACCACGGAAAGTAGCTCCATGACCCGACACGGCGATGCGCGCCTTCTTGTCCCTGTCGAAGCAATCGACGACCTCTGTGTCAGCCCCATCGGCAAGCTGACAGCGGTGCTGACGCAAGCAGAGGACACCGCGACCTTTACCCTTTACGACACGTTCGACCAATCTCTGACCCGCGCGAAGCGGGTGCTGATCGAATGCGATGATCGCCTTGAACTGTGGGAGCCCGACGGCACGACGCTGTCACAAAACGCCGAAAACTGCGAGAAATTCGTCGCCGACATGTCCGATGGGCCAGTCAAGCACGCCCTGTCCGACGTGCCGGCGTTGCGCCGCCTCATCGCGATCTGCACCGGGCAGATGTGCCTGTCCGACCTCGCATTGATGGATGATGAACAGAAAACTCAGGCTCGCGCCAGCCTGTGCTTGCTGAATGCCGATAATGGTGGCGATGCGGCCGTTGCCACGCTTCAAGGCCTTCGCGGCTACGACAGGGCACTGGCGCAACTGGCGGATCGCACCCGCGCATGTCGCGGCACAGCCTTGGCCAAAGGCGATCTCAACGCACGACTCCTGCCCGGTCAGTCGCCCTACATTGCAAAACCCGATGTCGGTGTTGGCAAAAACGAAAAAACCTTCGACGCCGCGACCGATATCATGGCCGCCTATATCCCGGTCGCCCGGGCAAACGAGGCGGGGATCATTTCGGATATCGACACCGAGTTCTTGCATGACTACCGCATCGCCCTGCGCAAGATCCGTTCGGTTCTGAGCCTGTTTAAGGGCGTCTACGCCGAGGATCAGACCCAGCAGCTCAAGGCCAGATTCTCGGCACTGATGTCGCCCACGGGACGGCTGCGCGACCTTGACGTTTACCTGCTGGAACGCGGCGATTTCTATGCGCTCGTCCCCGACAGCCTTCATGATGGGCTGGACCGGATGTTCGCCATGTTCGCCGATGAACGGCAGCAGGCGCTGAAGTCCCTGTCCGACCACTTGCGCAGCAAGTCCTACGAGACCGAAATCGGAAAGCTCGCAAGGCTGTTCGACAGCCGCAAGAAACTGAAGCCCGGCCCGAATGCGGATCTGTCTGCATATGACTTTGCCTGCAAAATGATCTGGAAACGCTACCGCAAGATCTGCAAGATCGCGTCAGGAATCGACGCGGATACCGAGGACGAAGAAGTTCACGAATTGCGCATCCATTGCAAGAAGCTGCGCTACCTGATGGAGTTCTTTGGCCCGGTCTTCCCGAAACCCGCCTTCAAGAGCCTGATCAAACCGCTCAAGCGCCTTCAGGACAACCTGGGCCTCTTCAACGACTACTCCGTTCAGCAAGAAAGCCTGAGGGCCTTTCTCACCGGGCTGGAATCCCAAAATCATGCCGAAGGTCTGGAGATCGCACAGAGTGCCGGGGCTCTGATCGCTGTGCTGCACCAGCGTCAGTTGGCGGAACGCGCCAAGGTTGTCGAGAGCTTTGCCCGCTTCAACAGCCGCGAAACCCAAAAAACCTTCCGCGACCTCTTTCACGGAGGAAAGGAGTGACCATGAAGATCATAGCCTGCTATTCGAACAAGGGCGGTGTCGGCAAGACCGCCACGGCGGTGAACCTCGATCAGCTCGTGCTGTATCTCGAGGATGCCGGCCGCGTGGAGTTCGACGACATCGTGGTGTCCGGCGTTGCCAACGGTGCCATCGTTACTGCGACGCTGACGCTGGCTGATACCGGCACCGGCTACTTGAGCGCGGACAGTGGCAACGGTGAGAGCTACGATGCCGCCACTGGAGTGTGGCAGGTTACCGGCACGGTCGCGCAGGTGAACGCGGCGCTGGCCAACGTGGGTTTCCTGACGGCCGCGGACAATGCCCGCAACACGACGATTGCCGTTGCGCTGACCTACCCGAACGGCAACGCGCCCGGTACCGGCATCATTCGCCTCGACGTCACTGCGGTAAACGACGCACCGATCTTCGTATTGCTGG
>JBCDEC010000058.1:0-19926 GCA_039179965.1 Pseudomonadota bacterium | reverse complement strand
TAGGTGCCCAGTTCGATCCGATCGGTCACGACGGTATGCGTTGCCCCGCCCAACCGGTCGACACCTTCGATGGTGATGATCGACGTTCCCTCGCCCGCGATCCGCGCGCCCATCGACCGTAGGCACCGGGCCAGGTCGACAATCTCGGGCTCGCGCGCGGCGTTGTTCAGAACAGTCGTCCCTTTTGCAAGGGTCGCGGCCATCAGCGCGTTTTCCGTGGCCCCCACCGATACGAAGGGAAAGACAATCTCAGCCCCTTTCAAACCACCCGGCGCCTTGGCGTGCACATAGCCGTCGCGCAGGTCGAGTTCCGCGCCCATGGCCTCAAACGCCTTGAGGTGAAGATCCACCGGACGCGCGCCGATCGCGCAGCCACCGGGCAGAGAGACCACCGCCTCACCCGCACGCGCCAGCATTGGCCCCAGAACAAGGATCGAGGCGCGCATCTTTCGCACGATGTCGTAATCCGCCGTCAGGTTCGACAGGGTGTGGCTGGACATCGCCAGCACCTTGCCGCCGTTGAGGCTGGACACCTCCGCACCGAGCGACTGCAGCAAGTGCGTCATTGTGCGGATATCCGACAGCCGGGGCGCATTGGTCAGCGTCAGCGGCTCATCGCTCAGCAGCGTCGCTGGCATCAGCGTCAGGCAGGCGTTCTTTGCGCCTGCAATGGGAATTTGTCCGTTCAAAGGGCCATTGCCCGTCACGATAATGGAGTCCATGCCTGCTAGTCCTCGTTATCTGCCTCTGTGGACGGTTGGCCGTCCGTTTCACCTGGCGAGGACGCCCCTTGCGCGTCCGAGTCTGCCCGCGCACGCATCTGCGCCTTTCGCCGCGCCAGATTGGCCCTGAGCGCAGCCTTCAGCCGGTCTTCGCGAGTCTGGTCTCGATTTTCGCCGCCCGACGGGCTTTTTTTTGCCGCCATATTTGTTGTCTATCGCAGCCGGGAAATGGCGTCCAGATAGACCTTGCGCGATAGGACATTTGGGTCTAGAGACCCGCGCACAGCGCTGCTGTAGCTCAGAGGTAGAGCACTCCCTTGGTAAGGGAGAGGTCGAGAGTTCAATTCTCTCCAGCAGCACCATGACCTGCAATGGTTGGGTAAGATGCCCTTTCACCTGAACTGGTTGGACCTCCAATCGGTGACGCTTGGCGTCAAAGCACCGAAAACAGACGTTTATGTGAAATGCCTCGAAGGACCGCTTCGAGCACGATGCGATCGTGCGAATTGGCCTGTGATTTGCTCGCAATCCTACAGGTGAGAATGTACCACTTTGAGCGCATGCCCAAAAGATGCTTCCGCGAACGCGCGTTTTGTTCCGTTGGGCATCGGTGTCATCAGCGAGGCGTCTTTGTCCTGTGCGCCGACGGGCTGAACCCGGCCCTCCATGACAGTTCCCCAAACCTTCACGTCTCTGATCTTCATTGGGTCTACCTCGAGTGGATTGCTGTCCAGTATCGTGAAATTGGCCCGTTTCCCTGGTTCAATACTTCCGATCTCATCCTCGAGCCTGAGCGAATAGGCCGCTTCGATCGTCACCCCGCGCAAGGCATCTTCGGCACTGACCCGTTGCTCTGGACCCGCCACCCGGCCCGAGGACGTCAGCCTGTTCACGGCACTCCACATCAGAAACAACGGATCACCCGGTGCCATCGGCATATCGGAATGGAGAGACCACGAGATGCCCGCGCGGGATACATCCCCGATCCGGACCATTGAATCCGCGCGTTCAGGACCCAGACCCACCTTGGAATACTGATCGGCAAGGGCCGTCACATAGTAAGGATTTGCACTGACGATTGCGCCCAGATCGGCGATCCGTTTCACCTGATCTTCAGCGCTCACCGCAAAATGAACCAGAACTGTCCTGTGATCATACCGTGGGTTCCGGCGCAGGTTCGTTTCCAGTGTGTCCAGTACACGATCAAGACCGGCGTCTCCGTTGACGTGGACATGAACCTGATATCCGGCATCCCAGTAGACCCGGAACGCCCGGTCGAAATCGTCCTTGTCCATCATCCATTCGCCCTCATGTCCGTCCAGATAGGCATCGCGGACTTTCATCAGCAGGGAATAGATTGCGCCATCAGCAAACAGCTTGGCCTGCTTGGGCGCCAGGCTTGTCATCCCGCCATACCAATCGCTGAGGGCCTCTGTTTCGGATATCACCTGAGCATCCTCGGAATAGGACTGCACCAGCGTCTTGGCATCCGGCATGAACGACCAGCGGAAGGGCATGTCTGGACTCGAAAAGACCGCATTGATCCCATCCTGCACAGGCTTGGACAAGATGCCGCCCGGCTCGTTTCCGTAGGTGATGCCCTTGGCGTGCATGTAGTCCCGCGTAAGCTCCAACCCGGCCTGCAACCTCTCGGGGGACGCGGCGAGAGATGCGATATTGGGTAGAACCGCAAACAGCCCTTGCTCCCAGAACCGGCCCTCAGTGAAGCTCGATTGCATGCGTTCGGTGGGAGAAAACCCGTCGACCAAATCCTGGTTAACGCCACCGATGTCGAGTGCAGCGCTGTTCAGGATCATCTCGTGACAGGACCGTGCCCACACCAAAATCGGTTGCGTGGTGCTGATGGCATCAAGGTCTTCTCGGGTCAGAGCCCCATAAAAAGCAGGGTGATACCCCCATGTCACGACAGGTTCTGTCGGGTCAGTCCTTGAGTCAACCGCCGTCTTCAGACGTTCTGTAAAGTCCTGCTTGTCCCGAACAGCCGGGACTGTTCCCGACGGCAATGCCCAGTCCTCTATCGACAGAATTTCTGACGACATGGTGAGTGCCGCCAGGAGCGGATGGTCGTGCTGGGCAATAAACCCCGGCACGATGACCTTGTCGGCAAACCTGGTATCGACCGTGTGGCGTTGTCCTTTGAGAGTGTCCACCACCTCTTCGAGGCTGCCAGTCAAAAGAATGCGCTCGTCCACCACCGCGACAGCATCCACGACGGGTTTGGCCGGATCCAGCGTGAGAACTTCCCGGGCGGTGTAGACGGTGACCGTTGGGAGCGGAATGACTTTTGTGCCGAGATCAGAGAGAGAGTTGGTTTGGCCAACGACAGAGCCAAATGGCAACAAGAAGGCCAACGTGGATGCGCTTGCTTTCAGCAAGCTTCGACGGGTCGTTGAACTCATTTGTCTCTCCCCTCCAGTTTTCGGACTGATTGATATGTATTTTCAGCAATCAACCAGAAATAGCGAGGAAAAAGCGTCTGTGAGAGCTTCTTGCCCCGACGCGGTCGCTGGTGGCGCGTGCTGCCAATGCCCGCACGGAACCCGGAGCAGACAATCTGCCGGTCAACCGGCAGCGCCCTGCAGTGTAGGCGCCAGGTTGGCTCACCGTTTGGGCCGTGCAATTGTTCCATAGTGACAGGCTCCGCGCACGGGCTGTCGCCTACCAGCCGCCAGACCCGACTCGGCTGATCTGCGAGCGACACGTTAAAACCGGGGCGCGTTGGCAGGGCTATGAGGCTTGGACGCAGATTCAGGTGATCCCTTGGTGCCCCCGGAGACGAGGTTTAGAAGCCGACAGGAAAGCGGTGGGGGCGGCCCGGGCGCGGATACTGACCGGCTTTGAACATGGACTGGACCGTGCATGTTTCATTCCCGCGCCGTTCTGCGCTAGGACGGCCGCAACCCTGCTATCGAGAGCCCAAAATGACCAGACTGTTTATCGATGCCGATGCCTGCCCGGTCAAAGCCGAGGCGGAACGGGTGGCGACGCGTCTCGGGATCGAGATGATCCTGGTGTGCAACGGCGGGATCCGACCGTCGCCCAATCCGCTGGTCTCTCTGGTCATTGTCGATCAGGGCGCAGATGAAGCGGATCGCTGGATTGCCGAGCAATGCGGTCCGGGCGATGTTGTGGTCACCTCCGACCTGCCGCTGGCCGACCGTTGCATTTCCGCAGGCGCGGCGGTCCTGCAGCACAACGGAGAAACACTCAACGCTGCAAACATCGGACCACGCCTGGCCACTCGCGATCTGATGAGCGACATCCGCGCCTCGGATCCATTCCATCAAGGCGGCGGGCAGGCTTTTTCAAAGGCGGACCGGGCACGGTTTCTGCAGGCGCTCGACCGCGTTCTGGGCGCCATATCGCGCAGCGCACAGGCCCCGCGCTAGGGGGTCTGTCGCAAACCGGACACGCAAGGTCTATAGAATGTACGGACCGGACTCAGACCAAATTAGGAGGTGTCTCATGCCGATTCTGCTCGATCGCCGTGCCTTTCTGGCCACCACGGCCGGCTTTATTGCACTCCACCCGTTCGCAGCACGTGCTTCGTCCGGGCAGGCTCACCTGAGGCTGATGGAGACGACGGACATCCATGTTCATGTCTTTCCCTACGACTATTATGGCGACCGCCCCGTCGATACGGTGGGTCTGGCGCGCACGGCGACATTGATCAACGGGTTGCGCGAGGAGGCAGCCAATACGATCCTGCTCGACAATGGCGACTTCCTGCAGGGCAACCCGATGGGCGACTACATTGCCTATGAGCGCGGGATGTCCGAAGGCGACAGCCATCCGATGATCGCAGCCATGAATGCCCTGGGCTATGAGGGTTCTGTCCTGGGCAACCATGAATTCAATTATGGCCTGCCCTTCCTGATGAATTCCGTTGCGGGCGCCAATTTCCCGGTGGTCTGCGCCAATATCGCGACCGAGGCCGGCGCGACCCCGCGTGACGACAAGACCTTGCTGCCGCCCTATGTGATCCTCGACAAGACGATCACGGATGGTGCCGGCGAAAGCCATACGATCAAGATCGGCCTGATCGGCTTTGTCCCGCCGCAGGTCATGGTCTGGGACCGCCGACATCTCGACGGCAACGTGACCGCCCGCGACATCGTCGAGACGGCCCGCGCCTGGGTCCCCCAGATGCGCGAAGACGGCGCCGACATCATCATTGCGCTCAGCCACTCGGGCATTGGCGAAGCCGATCACAGCGAAGGGATGGAGAACGCCTCGATCCCGCTGGCTGCCGTTGACGGGATCGACGCGATCCTGACCGGCCACCACCATCGGGTATTCCCGGGTCCGGATTACGCAGACACGCCCGGCGTTGACGCCGAGGCGGGTACGATCATGGGCAAGCCCGCGGTGATGGCGGGCTATTGGGGCAGCCACATGGGGCTGATCGATCTGATGCTGGAACGGGATGGCGACGGCTGGAAAATCGTGGCGCATACCTCCGAGGCGCGCCCGATCTACAGCCGGGGCGAAGACCGCAAGGTCACGGCCCTTGTCGAGAGCGCACCCGACGTTCTGGACTCGGTTGCCGCCGATCACGACGCCACGCTGGCCTATGTGCGCCGCGCCGTGGGGCAGACGGACGCCCCGCTGCACAGCTACTTCGCGCTGGTGGCCGACGATCCGTCGGTCCAGATCGTGTCAAATGCACAAACCTGGTACATTGAGCAGATGATGCAGGGCACCGCGCATGAAGGCTTGCCGATCCTCTCTGCGGCGGCGCCGTTCAAGGCCGGAGGCCGGGGCGGTCCAGAGTACTTCACCGAGGTTGCGCCCGGCCCGATTGCCATCAAGAACGTGGCGGATCTGTATCTCTATCCCAATACGGTTCGCGCTGTGAGGATCACCGGAGCGGATGTCAAGGAATGGCTCGAGCGCTCGGCCGGCATGTTCAACCAGGTCATGCCCGGCGAGGCCGATCAGGTTCTGCTGAACCCGGCTTTCCCGTCCTATAATTTCGACGTGATTGACGGGGTGTCCTACCAAATCGACCTCAGCCAGCCGTCGCGCTATGGCGACAAGGGTGAATTGGTGTCACCGGACGCGCACCGTATTGTCAACCTGACGTTCAATGGTGCGCCCATTGATCCGGCTCAGGAATTCATCGTGGCAACCAACAATTACCGCGCTGGCGGCGGCGGCAATTTCCCGGGCGCCAATCCCTCGACCGTGATCTTCGAAGGCCCCGACACCAACCGCGACGTGATCGTGCGCTACATCGTCGACAAAGGCACGGTGAGCCCGGCCGCGGATGCCAACTGGACCTTTGCCCCGATGGAGGGCACGACCGTGCTCTTTGACACCGGTCCGGCGGGGGGCGCCTATATGGACGCCGTCGAAGGGGTTGCGATCGAAGCGGCGGGCGATGGCCCGGATGGTTTCGCGCGCTACCGCATCCGTCTCTGAGCAAGATAACCATGAAGGCCTGGCGCTGCAGCGCCGGGCCTGTGCGTTGACATTGCCCTGCCCTTGGCTGAGATGACCTCATGCGGGTCTTCAACGCTCTCTATGCGGCCGTGGTGACGGTTTGCGCCTTTGGTCTGTTTTGGGGGGCCTACGCCTACTTCAAAGCCGAAGAGCTTGATGCGGCCCGCGCGCGCCTGTCGCTTTATCACAGCACCGTCGGAGCCGAACTGCAGAACTTCGCGCACCTGCCCTTTGTGCTCTCGCTCGACCCGGTGGTGGCGCAGACACTGGTCGACCGGGACAACACCCGCCTCAACGAGCGTCTGGCCCGTTTCGCAGAAGCCGCCGGGGTCGACGCGATTTACCTGATGGATCTGTCGGGGCTCACGATTGCGGCCTCAAACGCACTATCCGTCAACAGTTTCCTCGGTCAGAACTACCAGTTCCGCCCCTATTTCCAGGCCGCCCTGGACGGCCAGCTGGGCGAGTTCTACGGGATCGGCGCGACCTCTGGCATTCCCGGCTATTTCTTTGCGCTCGCCGTCCGGCCCGAAGGCGGTCCGGTCGGGGGCGTCATCGCAATCAAGGTGGATCTGTCCAAGCTGCAGGAAAACTGGCAAGCCTCGGGCGAGCGCATTCTGCTATCAAACTCGGATGGTGTCGTGCTTCTGGCGTCCTCCCCGGACTGGCGCTACCGGGCGCTGGAGCCGCTGTCGGAAGATCAGCAGATGCGCATTGTCGCGACCCGGCAATTTGGGCGCGAACCGCTTGAAACCCTGGACTGGACCGTGAACCTGCCCCGCCAAACAGCGGTGATCGGCGGCCAGCGTTTCCTGTACCTGAGCAGCGATGACCTGCCCAACGGCTGGACGCTGCATTTCTTTGCCCCCGACGACCCCGCCGTGCTGCGCGCCTCGGTGCTGACCGGCGGCATGATCCTGCTTTCAGGGCTTCTTTTTCTGGCTTTCCAACTCCGCAGGGTTCGTCAAATGCGCGCCGCACTTGTACAATCCACGCAGGAAGAGGCGCAGCTTCGTGTCGCCAACGACCGCCTTGCCATCGAAATCGAAGAGCGGCGCGCAGCCGAGCGCAGTCTGCAGAAGACCCAAGCCGAGCTGGAACAGGCCGGCCGTCTGGCCGCGCTTGGGCAACTGGCCTCATCGGTGACCCATGAACTGGGCCAGCCGATCGCCGCAATGCGCAACCAGCTCACAGCTGCCGAAATGACCGTGGGCCGCTCGCCGCTGCATGACAAGATGCTGGGTCTTGTGATGCGGATGGAGAACATCACCAAGCAACTCAAATTTTTCTCCCGCAAAGGACAGGACCGGTTCGAACCGTTCGACCTGGCCGCTGCAATGACGGACGCGCTGGACCTGATCACGCCGCGCCTGGCGGAAACCGAGGCGACGCTGCGGTTCGACCCGCCCGAGGCGGACCTCATGATCCTGGGCAACAAGTTGAGGATCGAACAGGTGATGACCAACCTCGTGCGCAATGCGCTCGACGCCGTCGAAGAGACCGACCTGCAGGAGGTCGCGATCACCATGGGCTCGGATGAAAGCGCCATTTGGTTCGAAGTCGCCGATTCCGGCCATGGCCTGGGTGACAGGACCATTGAGGATCTGCGCGAACCCTTCACCACGACCCGCGAAAGTGGCAAAGGGATGGGACTGGGTCTGACCATCTCGGCCGGAATCGTGTCGGACCACGGTGGCCGGATCACCGCCCGGAACAGAGAATGCGGCGGCGCGGTCTTTCGCGTTGTCCTGCCGCGCGCGCGAGGATCTGCTGCCCCATGACCGCCTATCGCATTCTTATCATCGATGACGACCGACTGATGCGCCAGTCTCTGGTGGATCTGATCGAGGCGGCCGGCTGGAGTGCCAAAGCCCTTCCGAGAGCGACCGAGGCTGACCTTTGGATTACCCAGTTTCGCCCTGACGTGATTCTTTCGGATGTGCGTATGCCCGACATGTCCGGGCTGGAACTGCTGCAATCGCTGGTCACGGTCGACGCGCCCCCGGTGGTGCTGATCTCGGCCCACGGCGATATCCCGATGGCAGTCGAAGCGATGAACACCGGGGCCTACAGCTTTGTCGAAAAGCCCTACGAGCCCAAACGGCTGCTCGCCATCCTGTCCCATGCCGCCGACCAGCAGCGAATGCGTCACAGCAACCGCCGCCTGAAAGCGCGGTTGCAGCAATTGTCGGGCCTTGACCGGATCCTCCTGGGCCAAACCCCCGAGATGGCGCGCCTGCGCGATAAGATCAGCCAGGTGGCCGACAGCGATGCGCCGGTCCTCATTCACGGCGAGACCGGCACCGGCAAGGATCTGGCGGCGCGCGCGTTGCACGATGTTTCCGGGCGCTGCGACGGGCCCTACATCGCGATCAACGCCGCGCAGTTCGCGCCGGAACAGATCCCGCTCATTGTGCGCAGCGCTGCGGGCGGAACGCTCTTTCTCGACGAGATCTGTGCCTGTCCCCTTGATGTGCAGCCAACGCTTTTGCGGCTGATCGAAACAAATGACATCCTCGATCCCGGACAGGGGCGCCCGGAGAGGGTCGACCTGCGGGTCATCTCGGCCACCAACGAAGACACGGAAGCCGCGGTGGCCCAGGGCCGGCTGCGCCGCGATCTGCTCTATCGGCTGGATATCTTTGGCGTCGACCTGCCTCCGCTGCGGCAGCGGCTGGGGGATGTGGCTCTGCTCTGCACGCGGTTCCTGCAGGACTTCGCTGTGGCCTATGAAACCGACCCGCCGGAGCTGACCGAGGCCGATCTTGCCGCGCTGATCACCCATGACTGGCCCGGCAATGTGCGCGAATTGCGCAACGTGGTCGAACGCCGGGTGATGGCCGCGCGCCAGGGCGCGGTCAGCATGGCAGAGGCCATGTTCGGATCAGCCGTTGACACACCCAAGCCGGGGTTGCGCGAAGCTGTTGCCGCCTTTGAACGCCAGATGATCAGCAAGGCGATCAAGGACAATGACGGACGGATGGAAGACGTGGCCGAAACCTTGGGGATCGGCCGGCGCACACTCAACGAAAAGATCGTTAAACTGGGCGTCGACAAAGACGCATTGCTTTAGACAAACGGAGCCCTGCGGAAATCCGCAGGGCGCCTGCCGGACCTTGCGCAGATTTCTTCATGAGTCCTTGGGAGCAAAATCCGTTTGGATGCGCGCACACCAACCCTGGAGGAGGTTTGTTGATGAAATCCTATTTTGGCCATGTGGCCGCATCCGCCGTTGTTATCGCTTTTGCCAGCGAGGCCGCCGCGACAGAATGGAATGTCTCGCTGTGGGGCAAGCGCCGCGCATTCACGGAGCATGTCGAGAAGCTGGCCGAACTGGTCAGTGAAAAGACCGGCGGAGAGTTCACGCTTAACATCAGCTACGGCGGTTTGTCGAACAACCGCGAAAACCTCGACGGCATCGAGATCGGCGCCTTTGAGATGGCGCAGTTCTGCGCTGGCTATCACCGCGACAAGAACCCGTCGATCACCGTGCTGGAATTGCCGTTCCTGGGCGTGTCGAGCCTGGAGCAAGAGATCGAGCTTTCAAAGGCAGTCTATTCTCACCCCGCGACCGTGGCCGACCTTGGCCGCTGGAACGCAACCCTGCTGATGCCTTCGCCGCTGCCGCAATACAATGTGGCCGGTGTCGGGGACGCACCCATGAGCCTTTCGGATTTCGACGGCCTGACCATTCGTGCCGTGGGTGGCGTCGGCCAGGCGTTTGAAAAACTGGGCGCCGTTCCGACGTCGGTGACCTCATCGGAAGCACGCCAGGCGCTAGATTCCGGCGTGGTGAAAAGCGTGGCTTTCGCGCCTCACGCCCATCTGAGCTTTGGCACGATCGAAAATGCCAAGTGGTGGTCAACCAACCTTAACCCCGGCACCGTGAACTGCCCGGTCGTGGTCAATACCGATGCGCTGGACAGCCTGACGGATGCCGAGCGTGAGGCGCTTCTGGGGTCGGTCGATGAAGCGCTTCAGCACTATGTCGACAATTACAACGCCAAGACAATGGACGCCTGGTGGGCCAAGCTGGATGAGCTGGGTGTCGAGCAGGTCAGCTACACCGACGAAGACCTCGCCGCCTTCCGCGCCTCGGCCGCGCAGCCCGTGGCAGAAGCCTGGATCGCCGACAACACGGCCAAGGGCCTGCCCGCGCAAGAGCTGTATGATATAGTCACCGGCATGATCGCCGGGCAGAACTGATACCAGCCAAGAGAGCCCTGCAGATCGCCTGCGGGGCTCTTTGCCCTTGGAAATTCTTACGCGGGAGGGCCCATGGCAACCGCATCGCTCGTGCTGACAGATGGCAGCACGCTTAGCAAACTCGACCAGAAGCTGTTGCGTCTCGAACGCGCGCTGGCTCTTCTCAGCGGATTGGCCGTCTTTTCGCTCATGGTTCTGGCCGTGGTTTCGGTGGGCGGGCGGAACTTCTTCAACAGCCCGTTGCCCGGCTATGTGGACTGGATCGAACAGGCTATGCCGCTGATCGCCTTCATGGGGATCTCCTATGTGATGCGCGAAGGCGGTCATATCCGGATGGACATCCTGGTGGGCCAGCTGCGCGGACGCGCGCTGTTTACGGTGGAGCTGATCACCACACTTGCCGTGCTGCTTCTGATGGCCCTGCTCGTATGGGGCAGCTGGGCGCATTTTCAACGCAGTTTCGATTTTGGTTCACCGCTGTGGAGCCGGGACAGTTCCATGGACATCGCCTTGCCGATCTGGCCTGCAAAACTTTTGGCGCCGGTTGCCTTTGGCGTTCTGTGCATCCGGTTGTGTCTGCAGATCTGGGCCTACGGGCGGGCCATTGTGACCGGTCAGGCGATTGCCGTTCCGCTGGTCGCGGACGCGGCCAAACAGGCTGAGATGGAAGCCGATCAGCTGAAGGATCAGGCCTGATGGAACCCATTGACATTGGCCTCTGGGTCACCGGCGGGCTCCTGGTCATGGTGGTTCTGGGGATGCGGGTGGCTTTTGCAGCCGGCCTTGCCGGCCTCATCGGACTGATCTGGATCTTCTGGGCGCGCAAGGGATTTGACTCCGAAGAGTTCGGTTGGGCCCTGACCGTGGCCGTCAAGACCGCCGGTCAAGTGCCGCATTCCAAAGTCTCAAGCCAGGCGCTGAGCCTCATTCCAACCTTCATCCTCATCGGCTACCTCGCCTACTACGCAGGTCTGACCCGGGCGCTTTTTGAGGCGGCCAAGCGCTGGATTGCCTGGGTGCCCGGTGGTCTCGCCGTGTCCACCGTCTTTGCGACGGCAGGGTTCGCCGCCGTTTCGGGCGCGTCGGTCGCAACCTCTGCGGTCTTCGCCCGGATCGCCATCCCGGAAATGCTCAAGATTGGCTACAACAAGCAATTCGCCGCTGGCGTCGTGGCCGCTGGCGGCACGCTGGCCTCGCTCATACCGCCATCTGCAATCCTGGTGATCTATGCGATCATCGTAGAGCAGGATGTCGGCAAGCTCCTGCTCGCCGGCTTTATCCCGGGCGCCTTTTCGGCGCTGGTCTACGGGTTTTTGATCGTGGGTATGGCGCTGACCATCAAGGGTTTTGGCCCGCCGGTCAGCGGCTTTACATGGCGCGAACGCTTTGCCTCTTTGCCCCCGGCCCTGCCGATCGTATTTGTCGTCGTCACGATCATCTGCTTTGTCTACAACCCGTTCGGCGGCGACGCCTGGGGCACACCCACCGAAGGGGGTGCCATTGGCGCCTTTGTGGTGTTTCTCATGGCCATTTATCGCGGAATGCGCTGGTCGCAGTTCAAGGACGCGCTTCTGGACACCGCCAAGCTCAGCGTCATGATCTTCACGATCATCTGGGGCGTGCTGATCTACGTTCGCTTCCTCGGGTTTGCCGATTTGCCAGGTGCCTTCTCGGATTGGATCACCTCTTTGACCATGTCGCCCATGGTGATCCTGATCTGCATCCTTCTGGCCTATGCGATCCTGGGGATGTTCATGGACGCTATTGGCATGCTGCTCCTCACGCTCCCGGTGGTGTACCCGGCGGTGATGGCGCTGAATGGCGGGGAGTTCGTATCGGCCGAAGACAGCAGCTTTGGGATGTCCGGGCCGATGTGCGCGATCTGGTTTGGCATTCTGGTGGTGAAAATGGCCGAGTTCTGTCTGATCACCCCGCCGATCGGGCTCAATTGCTTTGTGGTGGCGGGCGTGCGCGACGATCTTTCGGTGCAGGATGTGTTCAAAGGGGTGACCCCCTTCTTCATCGCCGATGCGATCACCATTGCGCTTCTGGTGACCTTCCCCTGGATCGTGCTCTGGCTGCCCAGCCTGGCATAGCAGGTCAGACACTGCGACAGCGCGGGCCGGTGTCTGCCGGTCCGCGCCGTCGTCTGGTTTAGCGGGCCATCAAGCGGCGCTTCTCGGCCATGGCCTCGCGCCGCTTTTGCTCTATGCCCGTCCGGAACGATTTCTCGACAAAATTGATATGCGCGACGGCAGCCTTTTCCGCCGCCTCGGCATCGCCATCGATCACCGCCTGACCAAGCGCGATATGCTGCTCCAAGAGCTTCTCGCCGGTACCATCGATCGATTTCAGAAAGTCCCGATTGTAAAAGACGCCTTGCCGGGTGAGTTCGTAGATCGACGCCATCATATGGATCAGCGTCGCGTTCTGGCTCGCGTCGACAATCGCTGTATGCAACGCAAAGTCCGCCTCGCGGGACGCGTCGGTGTCCTGCGTGTCGAAGGCGCGTTCTATTTCGCTCAGGGTCTCGGCGATCCGGGCCTTGTCCGCCTTGGTTGCCCGCTGCGCAGCAAGACGCGCGGCAAAACCCTCCTGCTCCCGGCGGTATTCAAGATAATCGAAGAATGCCGGCTCATGGCGCCCATAAAGCGCCAGCAGCGCTGGCAGCATGGCTTGCCCTGTGAGGGCGGACACAAAGGTGCCTTCGCCATGCTTGGTGTTGATGAGCCCGCGTTCTTCGAGCACATGCAGTGCTTCGCGCAGCTTGGGTCGCGAGATCCCCAGCATCTCTGCCAACTCGCGTTCAGAAGGCAGCCGGCTGCCCTGTTTCAGGATGCCGGAGGCAATCAGATCCTCAATCTGCGACACCGCAGCTTCGGCAACCGATTCGTGTTGGACAACGTCAAAAAGTGGCGTGCTCGACATGGGGTTGGTCCCTTCAGATCCGCGGCTCCGCTCTCCCTTGGTAAAGTAAAATAACCTTTGCGCCCGGTCGGTCAAGGACTCAAAGGTCCACAGACACGTGACATTTGCGCTTTTGATCAGGCAGTTGACTCAAATCAAAGCGCTTTTCGGGTCTTTTCGGGCAACCTGGATCTGCAAGCCCATTCCTGTGTGCGCACTTGTCACACCCACAGTGGTAAATAAACTTGTACAGTAAAAGAGTGGTAAATAAACTTTACCTTCGTTCGGGGCAGACCGCACATCTGCGGTTTGTTCCAAAATCCAAGTCTTGGAGGAGACACCGATGAAAACGACTCTGACCAGCCTCGCCGTCGCCGCTTCGCTGATCGCTGCCCCGGCCATCGCCAAAGACAAGATGTTGCTGAAAACGCCAATCGCGTTTTCGACCGCGCTGCCGGGCCTGGGCACACCGATCCCGCGTGTGGCCGAACAGCTCGACCTGATGTCAGGTGGCACACTGCGCATGAAGGTCTATGAACCGGGCAAGCTGGTTCCGCCCTTTGAGATCCTCGATGCGGTGTCCTCCGGCAAGATCAACTCGGGCTACACCACGGCTGGGTACTGGGCCGGGAAGATCCCCGCCGCGCCGCTTTTCTCGGCCGTGCCTTTCGGACCGGAAGCGGGCGAATACATGGCCTGGCTGTACTACGGCAACGGTTTGAGCCTGTATCAAGAGATGTATGACCAGGCCGGTTACAACGTCAAAGTCATCCCCTGCGCCGTCATCGCGCCGGAGACCTCGGGCTGGTTTGCCACCGAGATCAACAGCCCACAGGACCTTGATGGTCTGAAGATGCGCTTTTTTGGGCTGGGCGGCAAAGTCATGCAGAAGCTGGGCGTCGCCACCTCGTTATTGCCGGGCGGAGAAATCTTCCCCGCGCTTGAAAAAGGCGCCATTGACGCCACCGAGTTTTCGATGCCGGCCATCGACGCGCGTTTGGGCTTTCACAAACTGGTCAAGTTCAACTACTTCCCCGGCTGGCACCAGCAAGCGACCGTCTTTGAACTGCTGATCAACAAGGACGCCTGGAGCGAGGCCTCCGAACAGCACAAGGCGATCATCGAAACCGCCTGCAAAGCCTCGATGGCTGACAGTTTCGCCGAAGGCGAAGCCATTCAAGCCGCCGCTCTGATCGACAACGTCGACAATAACGGTGTCACCATGAAGCAGTGGACGCCCGAGATGCTCGAAGTCTTTCAGGCCACCTGGAATGAGGTCGCGGCCGAAGAGGCGGAAAACGACGCTTACTTCGCCAAAGTCCTGGCCGATCTGAACGCCTTCCGCGCGGACTACGACGTCTGGAAGCAGAACGCCTTCCTGCCCCGCAGCGCAAACTTTGTCGGCGCCGGCGTCCAGGAGAACTAAACGTCCTCCCTATGAGGGCGAGCGCAGCAGTGCGCTGCCGCGCCCCCGCTTTTTCACCTCATCGCTGCTGACCATTCACCACAAAGGGGCGCGTCATGTCCCAGGAGGAGACCGCTATGCCCACTGAAACCCAGCAGATCAACGACCCGATCGATACGTACGAACACCTCCTTGAACATCCCGAAACAGACCGCCAGCCGCTGGCCGTGACCATCGACAAAAGCATCAAGGCGGTTGGCCATGTGGTGATGTGGGCCAATGTGGCCCTGATCCTGGCCATCTTCGCGCAGGTCGCGCTGCGCTATCTGTTCAACGAAAACTACCCCAAGCTCGACGAAATCCAGTGGCACTTCTACGGCCTCGTCACGATGATCGGCATTTCCTATGCGCTGGTCACCGACAGCCATGTGCGCGTGGATGTGCTGCACATGAGCCTCTCGCGCCGCAGCCGGCGGGTGATCGAGGTTCTGGGGATCCTGACGTTGCTGGTTCCGTTCATCTATCTGATGATCGACCAGGGCTACGACTATTTCTACGACAGCTTCCGCGTCAACGAACGATCCGACAGCCCGACCGGCCTGCCGGCCCGCTGGGCCCTGAAGGCGGTGATCCCGGCGAGCTTTGTGCTGCTGGCGTTGGCCGCGCTGGCGCGCCTGATCCATGATGTCCATGCGCTTTGGGTTGCCCCGGCCGCCGAGCGCGAGGGCTTTGGCCTGCGCCGGGTTCTGCTTTTGCTGGCGGTGTTCGCGGCGATCATGGTCTCGCTGACCTTTCTGGTGGAGACGACCGAGGAGAAGCTGGTCATCGCCATGTTCCTCAGCTTCATTGCACTTCTCTTCACCGGTTTCCCGGTGGCCTGGGTGCTTGCGGGTGTCGGCGTCGCCTATTGCGGCCTGGCCTTCCTGTTCGACAATGACCTGATGCTCTGGACCGGGTTGGAGAGCACGTTCACCGGGCTCGACTATCTCACGCTGGGTGCGGTTGTGAACCGGGTCTATGCGACAATGTCCAATGCGGTGCTGGTTGCGCTGCCGATGTTCATCTTCATGGGGCTCATGCTGGACGAAAGCGGTGTGGCCGAACGTCTGATGAGCTCGATGCAGCGCCTCTTTGGCACCGTGCGCGGTGGCCTTGCAATCACGGTTACATTGATCGGTATCATCCTTGCCGCTTCAACCGGAATCATCGGAGCCTCGGTCGTGCTGCTCGGCGTGCTCTCGCTGCCCTCGATGATGCAGCAACGCTATGCGCCGTCGCTGGCAGCCGGTGTGGTCTCGGCGTCCGGCACCCTGGGCATTCTGATCCCGCCTTCGATTATGCTGGTGATCATGGCCGATCAGATGGCACTTTCCGTAGGCGACCTCTTCATGGCCGCCGTCTTCCCGGGTGTCATAATCGGCGCGCTTTACCTGACCTATATCTTCGTGCTGGCGATGGTGAAGCCGGATGCGGCTCCGGCACCGGAGGGCGCCACTGCCCCGGACTGGGCCGCCATCAAGGACGTGGCCTTTGCCGTACTGCCAACGCTGGCACTGATCCTGGCCGTTCTGGGATCGATCTTCGCCGGTCTCACCACCCCGACCGAGGCCTCTGGCATTGGCGCTCTGGGTGCGATGCTGCTGGCGGTTGGCTACCGCAAACTGAACCTGTCGAAACTCTGGAACGTGGCGGTTTCGACCTTCAACACAACAGCCTACATCTTTGCGATTTTCCTTGGCGCGACCGTGTTCAGCTATGTGCTGCGCGAACTGGGCGGCGATGAGCTGATCGAAGGCATCGTCGCCTCGACCGGGCTTGGGCCGAACGGCACCGTGCTCTTTATCCTGGGCCTCGTCTTCCTCTTGGGCTTTGTGCTCGACTGGATCGAGATCACCCTGATCGTGCTGCCGCTGATGCGCCCTGTCATCAACGGACTTGGCATCGACATCCCCGGCTTTGAGGCGCTCGATGAACCGGCCTTGATCTGGTTCGTCATCCTGGTCGCCGTCACGTTGCAGACCTCGTTCCTGACACCGCCTGTGGGCTTTGCGCTTTTTTATCTCAAAGGTGTCTGCCCGCCCGAGATCAAGCTGGGTCACATTTACCGGGGTATTATTCCCTTCGTACTGCTGCAATTGTTGGGTCTGGCTCTGGTCTTCGCCTGGCCGCAACTGGCCACCTGGCTGCCCTCTGTGGCCTATTGAAAAGGAACGGTGCAATGTCATTGACGACTTGCCACAACTTCCACGACTTCCGGCGGCTCGCACAGCGTCGCCTGCCGAGGCCGATCTTCAACTACATTGACGGCGGGGCGGACGATGAAACGACGATGCGGGCAAACACCCGCGCCTTCGAGAGCTGCGATCTGCTGCCGTCGGTTCTGGCCGGTGTCTCTGATGTGGACATGTCGGTCACGGTCATGGGGCAAAGGCTGGCGATGCCGGTCTATTGTTCCCCCACCGCGCTGCAGCGCCTATTCCACCATCAGGGCGAGCGCGCGGTTGCGGCAGCATCGGCAAAACACGGAACGATGTTTGGGGTCAGCTCCCTGGGCACCGTCTCGCTTGAAGAGCTGCGCAAAGCCTATGACACACCGCAGGTGTATCAGTTCTACTTCCACCGCGATCGCGGATTGAACCAAGCCATGATGCAGCGCGCCAAGGCGGCCGGTGTCGATGTGATGATGCTCACGGTCGACAGCATCACGGGCGGAAATCGCGAACGCGATCTGCGCACCGGCTTCTCCATCCCATTCCGTCTGACGCTAGCGGGTATGCTGCAATTCGCGTTGAAGCCGATGTGGGGTATCAACTATGTCTTGCACGAACCTTTTCGCCTGCCTCAGCTGGAGGAGCATCTCGACATGGGGAGCGGAGCCTCGTCGATCGGTGGCTATTTTACCGAAATGCTCGATCCTTCGATGGATTGGGACGACGGGGCATCCATGGTGGCCGAGTGGGACGGGACATTTTGCCTCAAAGGCGTGATGACGGTTGAGGATGCGCGGCGCGCGGCTGAAATCGGGTGTTCCGGAATTGTCTTGTCAAACCATGGTGGTCGGCAACTGGATGGCTCGCGCACGCCGTTCGACCAATTGGCCGAAATCGTCGATGCCGTCGGCGACCGTATCGACGTGATGATGGACGGAGGCGTGCAACGTGGCACTCATGTCCTCAAGGCGCTTTCGCTCGGCGCCAAAGCGGTGGGCATCGGGCGCTACTATCTCTACGCTCTGGCCGCCGCCGGTCAGGACGGAGTGGACCGCGCCTTGAGCCTCATGAAAGCCGAGATCGAGCGAGACATGAAACTGATGGGTTCAACCTCGATTGATCAACTTACCCGCGCCAACCTACGAGGCACGGCCGTTCCGGTTCCTTCCGATTTCGGGAGGGCGTCCCAATGAACAACGAGGCGCTTATCGCGCAGTTTCAATTGATCCTTGGCAAGCGCCATGTGCTTCTGGGCGCCCGCGCGACCGAACGGTTCCGGCGCGGCTTCCGATCCGGCGAGGGTGAAGCGTTGTGCGTCCTGCAACCGGGCTCCTTGCTTGAGCAATGGAAGGTCCTGCAGGCCTGCGCCATTGCCGACAAGATTGTCATTATGCAGGCCGCCAACACCGGCCTGACGGAAGGGTCCACACCAAGCGGGCGCTATGACCGCGACGTGGTCCTGATCAACACGCGCCGCATGGACCAGTTGATCCCGCTGAACGACGGCAAGCAGGTCATCTCCTTTCCGGGCGCAACACTCTTCGCCTTGGAAAAGATACTGGCACCGCTTGGACGCGAGCCGCATTCGGTGATCGGCTCGTCCTGCATAGGGGCCTCGATCATCGGCGGCGTCTGCAACAACTCCGGCGGCTCGCTTGTCGAGCGCGGCCCGGCCTATACCGAGCTGTCGCTTTATGCGCAGATTGGCACGGACGGGCGGCTGGAGCTGGTCAACCACCTCGGGCTGGATCTGGGCGAAACGCCGGAGGAGATCCTGCACAATCTCGACACGGGAAATTTCGACAGGGCGCCCGGCGACAGCAACCGCCGCGCCTCGGCCAGCGACTACGCGCAGATCGTTCGCAATGTGAAGGCCGACAGCCCGGCGCGGTTCAATGCCGACAGGTCCAAACTCTTCGAAGCCTCGGGCTGCGCGGGCAAGCTCGCCGTCTTTGCCGCGCGGCTGGACACCTTTGCCAAAGCCGGGCAACAGAAGACATTTTACATCGGCACCAATGCGACGACGGATCTCACCGATCTCCGCCACGAGATCCTGCAGACGTTCCGGCATCTGCCGGTGTCTGCCGAATATATGGAACGTGAGGTCTTCGACATCACCGAGCGCTACGGCAAGGACACGGTGATGATGATCGACTGGCTGGGCACGGACCGGTTGCCGATGTTCTTTGCCCTGAAAGGTGGCGTGGACGCGCGGATGCGGCGCATTCCGGGGCTGGCCAACCTGACCGACCGCGTGATGCAGGGGATTGCGCGGATTGCGCCCAAGGTGCTGCCGCGGCGAATGACCGAGTTTCGGGACCGCTATCGACACCATCTGATCCTGAAAACCTGCGACGATGGCATTGACGAGGCCGAGGCCTGTCTCAAGCGGCTTCTCAAAGATCGCGACGCGGATTACTTCGCCTGCACAACCCGCGAGGCCAAGATCGCCGGGTTGCATCGGTTCGCCGCTGCGGGCGCGGCCATCCGCTACATGGCGATCCATGCCAGCCAGGTCGAGGACATCATTCCGCTCGACATTGCGCTGCGCCGCAATGATCCCGACTGGTACGAGGTTCTACCGGATGACATCGACCGCGAAATCGTCCACAAGTTGTACTATGGGCATTTCCTCTGCCATGTTCTGCATCAGGATTACGTTGTGAAAAAAGGCACCGATGCCAAAGCGCTCAAGTCCAAGATGCTGGCGCTCTTGGACAAACGCGGCGCGGAATATCCCGCCGAGCACAACGTTGGACATCTCTACCCGGCCAAGCCGGACCTCGCGGCGCATTACAAATGCTGCGACCCGACAAATTCCTTCAATCCCGGGATCGGCAAAATGTCGAAAGCCCCGGAACTACGCCTAGGAGCACGATCGATGACGAATGTAGTAATAGCCTCGGCCGCCCGTACGGGTGTTGGCAGTTTTCTTGGCAGTTTTGCCGGGACGCCTGCGCATGATCTTGGAGCCTGTGTGATCGAGGCTCTGATCGCGCGCGCGGGTGTC
>JBCDEC010000057.1:0-19972 GCA_039179965.1 Pseudomonadota bacterium | reverse complement strand
CCGAACACGGCGAGGGCATGACCGAACTCTACGAGGCGCTGCGCCCCTTTGCGGATGCGGCTGAGGCGCAGGCCGGACAGACGACGCCTGAGATCGAAGTGCCGGTGGCGGATGAGGATGGCGACACGCAGGACGTGCCCCAACCCACGGCCGCAAAACCGCTTCAGGTGGCCGTGGTCGGACGCCCCAATGCCGGGAAATCGACCCTGATCAACAAGATCATCGGCGAGGATCGGCTGCTCACCGGACCGGAGGCCGGGATCACGCGGGACGCCATTTCGCTTCAGGTCGACTGGTCCGGAACGCCGATGCGCATCTTTGACACCGCAGGGATGCGCAAAAAGGCCAAGGTGCAGGAAAAGCTGGAAAAGCTCTCGGTCTCGGACGGGTTGCGCGCAGTGAAGTTCGCCGAGGTGGTGGTCGTGCTTCTGGATGCCGCCATCCCGTTCGAGCAACAGGATCTGCGCATTGCCGATCTGGCGGAACGCGAGGGCCGGGCAGTCGTGGTTGCCATCAACAAATGGGATCTCGAAGACGACAAATCCTCCAAACTCAAGGCCTTGCGGGAGGCTTTTGAACATTTGCTTCCGCAATTGCGCGGTGCGCCGCTGGTGACCCTGTCGGCGCGGACCGGAAAGGGGCTCGACCGGCTCCACGCGGCGATCCTGTCCGCCTATGCGGTCTGGAACCGGCGGGTGTCGACCGCGCAGCTCAACCGCTGGCTGGGTGGCATGATCGAGGCCCACCCGCCGCCAGCGCCGCAAGGCAAACGGATCAAGCTGCGCTACATGACCCAGGCCAAGACGCGCCCGCCGGGGTTTGTGGTCATGTGCTCGCATCCAGACAAGATGCCGGAAAGCTACACGCGCTATCTGGTGAACGGGTTGCGCAGTGACTTTGAGATGCCCGGCACGCCCATTCGCCTGACGCTGCGATCGCAGGCCGACAAAAACCCCTACAAGGGGCGCAAAACACCCGGTCCCAGCCGGTTGCGCAAGCACCTCAAGTCCTGAATTCCGCCCTGCACGAACCCGATCCGATCCGCTAGTCTGGACGGTAGGGCACGGCGCGTTTTCTGTCACAGAAAACGGACCGGAAAACGAGTCGTTTTCCGGACTGGTCGGGTCCGGTGGTGCAGGAGGGTCCGATGGCGAACTTGGTTGTATTTTGCGACGGCACTTGGAACGACATGACGCTCGAAGAGACGACTCATGTCGACGAACTCTACAAGGCAACGCTGACGGACAGCGATCAGGTCAGTGTCTATTTTCCTGGCGTTGGCACCGACGGCAATTTCCTGACAACTGTCGGGCAAACGGTCAACAAGTATGGCGGCGGCGCATTCGGATGGGGTTTGAACCAGCGCATCAAGGAAGCCTATGCCTGGCTCGCCGCGCGCTATCGCCCCGGTGACCGCATTTACCTTTTCGGCTTCTCGCGCGGTGCTTACACCGCCCGGTCCCTGGCCGGCATGATCCGCAAATCGGGCTTTCCCGACCGTGTCACCCGTGGCAGCGTGAACCGCGCCTTCCGCCTCTACAAACAACCCGGCGAATACAATGCGCCTGACGAGCGTCATATCCAGGAGGCCCGGCGCCGTATGTCGCCGCACTTCGCCACGTCTCAGGCGGACCTGAGCTGGCGCGGCGATGCCTCTGCCCTGATCCAGATCGCCTACCTGGGCGTTTGGGATACGGTGGGCGCGCTGGGGATCCCTGAGCGTCTGACCGGCCCCTTGAACAGCGTGATCAATTTTCGCCATCAGTTCCACGATACTGAATTGTCGAGCAAAATCGAGGCGGCGCGCCATGCGGTTTCGCTGGACGAGCGCCGCGCGTTCTATCCGCCTGCGCTGTGGACGAACCTCAACCGCCTGTCGACAGGTGTGGGCCAAGGGGCATCCGACATCCGCCCGGACCGCCGCTACCAGCAGATGTGGTTCGTCGGAGATCACGGCACACTTGGCGGTTCCGCCGAAGGCGAGACGTTGAACCAGATCTCCGCGGTGACCCTGGCGTGGATCCGCGATGGCGCGGTGGATGCCGGGATGCGATTGCTGCCGGATGTTGCCGTTCCCGATGCCAGGCCGGATGTCACGGCAGGACAGGACGTGCGCTCCAAACCAGATGTGGAAGACAGCACACCCGCGCGCTTCCTGGCCTGGCGTGACGGGCCGGAGCGTGGATTTGAAGTCCTCCCGAGTGTCGATGAACGCCTTGCCGACGATCCGGCTTATCGGCCAAAGAGCCTCTCTACAGTGCGCCCTCATCTGTTCGGTCCCTGACGGCTGCGCGTCCTTGGACACCAGCCGCGCTGTGCGCAATGACTTTGTGATTTGACCTCGGAGACGGGACTGACATGCAGGTCGTGTGTCCTGAGGGGTGGCATGTTGACGCTGAATGGGCCGCCGGCCCATCGAGACGGCGACCACGTTCCGGTCCATTGATTCCGTGACACGGTTGTTGCGGTGAGCGCAGGACCTTCGCTGGATGAAGACAAATGCGCCGACGCCAAAACTGCTCAGGCGGATGCTGGGGTCTGCTTGAGGCGGGCCAACCTCCAGTCCTTCAGCGGCGGTCGCGCTTGACGGGGCTGCGCGGCAAGGGCCTCCGCAATGTGCACGCCGCCGACGCGCGATGACATCCACATGGCGGGCAGGGGCCGGATCACGGCCCCCGCAGGCCCTCACAGGCTCTTGCGTTGCACCCTTTTTGGCCAAGATGTCCCCGGACGCGGTCGATGGACAAGCGAACCTTCCCAACCCGAATTTCCGTTGCGCCAATTGGCGGCGGATTGCCGCGCCGGGTGTGACAGCCCCTCAAAAATTGATTACTAAATTGTTATTAGAGTGTAGGTCCTATGTGGCGCTCGGGTCGCAGTTGATTTAGAGAGCGCTGGATTGGGCTTGCAGCCGACGCGGCCGTGCCTAGTTGGAACGGGAATAGGTGTATCGGTCAGAAGGAGACCGTAGGATGTCGATGGATATCAGAGCGCATACGCGCGCGTATTGTGAGAAAGACAACCGCCTGGCATCATTGAGCTACTTTGGAACCTTTGCGGTCTATTTCGTCTCCTTCTATCTGGCCGTGAGCCATGCGTCGCTGTGGTGGGTGGTCGGACCCATGGCAATGATCATGGGGCTCGCGGCTGTGCGCCTGTATGTGCTGCAGCACGACACCGGCCACCACTCTCTGTTTGAGACCCGTCGCCAGAATGAACTGGCAGGGCATGTGCTGTCTGTTTTCACATTCGCGCCGTTTGAGGTGATGAAGCAGAATCACAACCTGCACCACGGCTTCATCGGCAATCTGGACCACCGCGACACCGGCGAAATCCATACCATGACGGTGCGGGAATGGCACAGCGCCGGGTTCTGGGAACGTCTGGGTTACCGGCTCTATCGCAACCCCTTGGTTTTGATCCCGCTCGGCTCGCTCTTCACCTATTTCATCCGCTACCGCTGGCCGAAAAAGACCTCGGAGTTTGGTGTCACCGGCGTGCTGTTGCACAATCTGGTCATCCTGGGCTGGCTGGGTCTGGTTTACGCTCTCTTTGACTGGACCGGGGTCTGGATCTGGCTGGCGGGCAGCTATTTTGGCGGTATGTTTGGCGTGTTTCTGGTCTATCTGCAGCACAACTTTGAAGACACATATTGGGATCGCCGTCCCGACCTGGATCCCCAGATTGCAGCGTTGCAGGGGTCGTCCTGTCTCGATTTCGGCTGGTTCTTCGATTTTATGGTGGCCAACATCACCCTGCATGACATCCACCATTTCAATGCGCGTATTCCCAGCTACCGGTTGCGCCGGTGCCACTATGCGATCCCCGAAGAGATGGGCCTGCGCCGGATCAATTTCCGCGAGGCGGTGCGTGCGCTTGGACTGAAACTTTGGGATGAAGATCAGGAGCGCCTCGTGCCGTTCCCGACCACCCGCGCGCCTGACGGCATGGTCCAGGCTGGCTAGGCGACATTTTCCATAGCACTGTGGGACAAGTTGATGAGCGGGCGGCGCCAGGACTATGGTGCAGCCGGTTCGCTTGGGTCGATATGTTGCATGCGGACCCGTTTTGTATATACATTGAATATGCGAAGCGGATGGCCCGCAGGGCTGCGCTTGCGCCAAGGGGAGGAAAAGGCCATCAATATCAGGTCCCGGGTCGACTGAACACGGGGCCGACCTGACATTGGAAGCGGACGCAGATCCGTGGGAGAAGAGGAGACATTATGACCGAAACCACGGAAATTGCCGGGATTGGACCTGTTCTGGCCCGCTCGCTTGCAAAGATCGGGATCAAGACGGCCGAGGATCTGGCGCAGGCGGATGCCAGCGCGTTGACCGAGATACCGGGCATTGGATTGCGCCGGGCCACTTCTCTCATCGAAGCCGCGCGCCTGCTTGGAACGAGTGGGACCCCGGCCAAGGCACCGCGCCGTCGCGCGCCGTCGCGGCAGAAGACAGCCGCGAGCCCTGCAAGGACGCCACGGGCGACGAGGACAGCGGCGAAGCCTGCCAACGCCACGAAACCGGCGCCCAAGCGGGCCGCCAAGCCCGCCGCGACAGCCGCCAAACCGGCGCCCAAGCGGGCCGCCAAGCCCGCCGCGACGGCCGCCAAACCGGCGCCAAAACGCGCGGCCAAGCCCGCCGCGGCAGCCGCCAAACCGGCGGCGGGACCCGCTGCAGTGAAAACAGCGCCCAAAGCTGCAACTCCGAAAGCCGCCGCCAAGCCTGCGCCGGCCAAGAAACCGGCGGCCAAGGCCGTTGCGGCACCAACCCCCACGCCGGACGTGACAACCGAGACCGCGTCGAAACCCGCCAAGGCCACCAAGTCAAAGAAGAAGACCGCAGAGGACAAAGCGCCGAAGCCGGACTCGAAAAAGAAGAAAAAGGCAAAAGCGGAAAAGGCTGGCAAAGACTCCAAGGACAAGAAAACCAAGAAAGAGTCCAAGGATAAGAAAGGCAAATCCGACAAGTCTGCAAAGTCCGACAAGTCCGAGAAGGCAAAGAAGAAAAAGAAGGGCAAATAGCGCGCCTGCACGGCGGCTGTTGCCGATATCCGGCGAAAAAACCAACGGATGAAGCGTCAGGCCTGGCGCTCCATTTCCGTTTTGGTTCAGGGTTTTGCGGCCAGCATTTGCTGAATGCCTCTCAGGGCAAGCACACCGAAGATCAAAGCGCCCACGCCTGACAGCGTGGCGACGGCCTGATCCTTTGTCAGCGTGTGCACAAAGATGCCGGCCAGCGCCCAGGACAGAGCGGCGGCATACAGGGCCGCATCCCGCACGGTCCAGAGGATAAACGCGCCCACGGCCAGCGCCATCAGCAGACAGAAAATGGCCGCTCCGCGTTCGCTCATCAACCCGTAGCCGGCCAGAACCAGACCGAGACCGACAAAACTCGCTGCGGTCAGCCAGCCGGCAAACAGCCCAGCCGGCGCGCGTGCCATCCAGTGATCCAGAAACGGCGCATCGTGAAAGGCTACAATCGCCGCCAGGGCCATGATGAAAATCAGGATGGTTGCGAGCAAAGGGCTGACCTGCGCAATGGGCAGCCAGGTTGCCCCGACCGCCAGAGCCACCGCCATGGAAGGCCGCATCGGTTGCCAGTCAAGGGCGCTCATCCGCATGAAGACGCCGTAGACCGCGCTGACCGCCAGCCAGACATAGATGACGCCCCAGATCGCGAAGCTCCATCCCGGCGGTTGGATCAGCGGATCGGTCTGGGGCACCGGGAACTGGTCCGCGGCATAGCCATTGAACCCGTCCACAAAGAGAGGTGAGGCGACAAAGGCGGCTGTTGTCAGGAGAACCAGTATGGCCATCAAAGGCCCGGAACGTGTCATGCCAAGCGTCCTTCTACAGTAAGCGTGGTCTTACCGCCCAGATAGGGCGCAAGCACAGTCGGTAAAATGACCGACCCGTCGGCCTGCTGGCCATTCTCCAATACTGCGATCAGGCACCGCCCGACGGCCAGCCCCGAGCCGTTGAGCGTATGCACATACTCCGGCTTGGTGCCGTCTTTCGGCTTGAACCGCGCATTCATGCGCCGGGCCTGGAAAGCGCCCGTGGTCGAAATGCTGGAAATCTCGCGATAGGCGTTCTGCCCCGGCAGCCAGACCTCGATGTCAAAGGTGCGCCGAGCGCCGAACCCCGTGTCTCCCGCGCAGAGGATCACGGTACGATAGGGCAGGCCAAGCGCTTCCAGAATGCCCTGGGCGCAGTCCATCATCCGCTTCTGTTCGCCATCCGAGGCGTCGGGATGCGTGATAGAAACCATTTCCACCTTTTCGAACTGGTGCTGGCGCAGCATGCCGGACGTGTCCTTGCCGGCGCTGCCCGCTTCGGAGCGGAAACAGGCCGTATGAGCGGTCAAGCGGAGCGGCAAATCGGCCTCGTCAATCACATCGCCGGCCACCGAATAGGTCAGCGTGACCTCGGAGGTCGGGATCAGCCACCAGCCGTTCGTGGTCTGATAGCTGTCGTCGCCGAACTTTGGCAGCTTGTCGGTGCCGTACATGGCGTCTTCGCGCACCAGAACCGGGGTCTGCACTTCGGTGAGCCCGTTCTGATCCACATGCGTGTCGATCATGAATTGCGCCAGCGCCCGATGCAGCCGCGCGACGCCGGATTTGAGAAAGACAAAGCGCGCGCCCGAAGTCTTGGCCGCCGTTTCGAAATCCATGCCGGCCGCGACACCGAGGATGTCATAGTGCTCTTTCGGGGCGACGGAAAAGGTCGGTACATCGCCCCAGCGATGGATCTCGACATTCCCGGTCTCATCGTCGCCGTCCGGCACATCATCGGCCAGAACATTGGCAATGCGGGCCAGCATATCGGTGAGCCGGGCATCCAAGGCCTTGGCCTCGCTTTGCATCTGGGCCACTTCGGCTTTCTTGTCGGCCACAAGGGCGCGGAGCCGTTCGAACTCTGCCTCATCGCCGCGACCCTTGGCGGCGCCAACCGCCTTGGAAGCCTTGTTCTGTTCGGCCTGCGCGGTCTCGGCCGCCAGGATTTTGGCGCGCCGTTCGCTGTCCAGGGACAGGATCTCTGACGACATGGGCGCATCTCCCCGGCGGGCCAGGGCGGCATCGAAGCGGTCCGGGGTCTCGCGGATTGTGCGGATGTCATGCATCGGCGGATCCTCTCTGGATGAATCGGTTGGCCGCCTTATGGCAAAGCTCGCGGCAAAGGGGTAGGGGCGCCGGGTCAACGCAGGGTGCACAATCGGGCCGGACAGGGTACGCGGGCCAGCCAAACCGGCTAGGGGTCGGCCAGTGTCTGCGCCACCCAGTCCAGCGCCCGGGGCACAAGGGTCCAGCCGTCACCGCGAGCCGACACGACACCGGCCACATGCCATACCTCGTCGACCTGCACGAGCAGCGGCCCGCCGCTCGCGCCTTTCTCGACGGCGCAGGAGGTCAGGGCGAGAGTGAACTTTTGCAGGCGCAGATCACAGTCGAACCGGGCGCTGAGCGCATGGGGGCGGGAGCGCTGATAGGCCACGATCGCGTAGGGCGGCTCGGCCAGATCGCGGCCCAGCAAAGGCAGAGGCGTCACCGTCAACGGAGTGGACAGACGCAGCAAAGCCAGATCGCGAGCCGGGTCCAGTGTGGTGTCCTGGATCGCCTTGGGATGTATCTCAACCGCCGCTACGGGGCTTGATGCCACCACTCGGCCCCGGTTCCAACCGGCGGCAAAGTGCAGATCGTCCAGCGGAACAGGGCGCCCGTCGGCACGAAAAAGGCAATGGGCCGCAGTGAGAACCCGGTCGGGGGCGACAAGCACACCGGAGCACATTCCGCGCTGGCGATGTCCACCGGCGTTGACGCGACCGACAGCATGCCAGGCGCTGGCCGCGCCGTCCGGCAAGAGCGGGAGGGTGTCCGCAGCGCTCGGAGTCGGAGGCAGCGCGACAAGTATCAGACCCAGGAGCCGGACCAGACGGCTATACATCGCAGACCCGCGTGGCGATCACGCCCCATGTTTGAACAGCGCGTTGATCGGGGTGCCGGAATTTTGAAAAATTCCGATCCGGAAAATTCCAATTTTCCGGCGCGCCGGGACGGTCACGCCCCGGACCCGGCCGTCCCGGGCCGGCGGGGAAGAGCGGTTTGCGCGCCGCGTCGGACACCGGTGGTACAGCCGACCCTGCCTGGCTGATCGCTGTGCCGCGAATACCGCTTGCCTTGCCTTGCGCCTGCCTCACATCACCCATATGTTCCGCCAAACTTTGACCGGGATGTGCGCCAAGCCGCCCCAGCCAACTCCAAAGGATCCATCATATGGAAAGCGCATTCGCCCAGTTCCTTCCGCTCATACTGATCTTCGCGATCATGTATTTCCTGCTGATCCGGCCGCAACAGCAGAAGGTGAAACAACACAAGGCCATGGTCGAAGCGCTGCGCCGGGGTGATCAGGTGGTCACGCAAGGTGGCCTTATTGGAAAGGTCGCCAAAGTCAAAGACGACAATGAAGTCGAGGTGGAACTGACCGAAGGCGTCAAGGTGCGTGTCGTTCGCTCGACCATCGCTCAGGTGCTCAGCAAGACCGAGCCGGCAAAAGACTAAATCGCCGCATCGGCTGAACAGGCAGGGCCTCACATGCTGCATATCGAGCTTTGGAAACGGGTTCTGATCTGGTTCACCTGCGCGGCCGGGTTGTGGCTCGCGTTGCCCAATGCCTTTTACACCCGCGTCGAGCTTCACAATGACGCGGCCAAGGCGATTGAAACGGGCATCACCACGCCCAACACACAGACAGATCTCGCGCTCTGGCCCAACTGGCTGCCGTCATCGCTGGTGAACCTCGGGCTCGATCTGCGCGGCGGTGCCCATCTGCTGGCCGAAGTGAAAGTCCAGGACGTTTATGCCTCGCGGATGGAGGCCCTTTGGCCGGAAGTGCGCGATGCCCTGCGTCCGGAGCGCGACACCATAGGCACGATCCGCAAACAGCCGTCAGACCCGGATGTGCTGCGGGTCAAGATCTCCGACCCCGCAGGGATTGACCGTGCGCTCACCGTTGTGCGCGGGCTGTCCCGCCCGATCGCGACGGTCACCGGCATCGGTGCACAGGATCTCGATGTGCAGGCCGACGGTGATGAGATTGTCGTCACCCTGTCGGAAGCGGAGCGTTTTGCCTCTGACGACCGCACGGTTCGCCAGGCGCTTGAAATCGTGCGCCGCCGGATCGACGAGGTTGGCACCCGGGAGCCCACGATCCAGCGCCAGGGCGCCGATCGGATCCTGATTCAGGTGCCCGGCATCGGCTCGGCGTCCGAACTCAAGGAAATCATCGGCACCACCGCGCAACTGACCTTCAATCCGGTTGTTTCACGCACGTCAGATGAAGACGCCCGCGTGGATGTCGGCAACAAACTGGTGCCGTCGCTTGACGAAGAAGGGCTCTTTTACATCATAGAAGCCGCGCCGGTGGTGACCGGCGAAGAGCTGACAGACGCCCAGCCGAGCTTTGATCAGAATGGCCGTCCTGCCGTGAACTTCACGTTCAACGCGCTCGGCGGCCGCAAATTCGGGGATTACACCCGCGACAACATTGGGGCGCCCTTTGCCATCGTGCTCGACGACGAGGTGATCTCTGCTCCGGTGATTCAGGCCCATATTGCCGGCGGCTCCGGCATTATCACCGGCAGTTTCACCATTGAGGAAAGCACCAACCTGGCCGTGCTCTTGCGCGCAGGGGCCTTGCCGGCGGAACTGGAGTTCCTCGAGGAGCGCACCATCGGTCCGGAACTGGGCCAGGACAGTATTGATGCAGGCAAGGTCGCGACGGTCGTGGCCTTTGTCGCGGTGCTGGTCTTCATGGGGCTCAGCTACGGGCTTTTCGGCCTTTTCGCGAATGTCGCGCTGATCATCAATATCGTGCTGATCTTCGGCCTCCTGAGCCTGATCGGCGCGACTCTGACTCTGCCGGGTATCGCTGGTATCGTGCTGACGGTCGGCATGGCGGTGGACGCCAATGTGCTGATTTTCGAACGCATTCGCGAAGAACTGAAAACGGCCAAGGGCCCATCGCGGGCCATAGAACTTGGGTATGAGAAAGCACTGTCTGCTATTCTTGATGCCAATATCACCACCTTCATCACGGCGGTGATCCTCTTTGCCATGGGCTCCGGCCCGGTGCGCGGCTTTGCGATCACGCTTGGTCTGGGCATTCTCACATCGGTCTTTACCGCGATTTTCGTCACGCGGCTGCTGATCGTGATGTGGTTCGAACGCCGCCGCCCCAAGACGATCGAGGTCTGATATGCGTCTGAGACTGGTTCCCAAAGAGACCAACTTCGATTTCTTCGGCCGCTGGCGCCTTTGGCTGGGCATCTCGGCTTTCATGATCCTGCTGGCGCTGGCCTCCTTCGCGGTGCGGGGCCTGAACTTCGGCATCGATTTCCGCGGTGGCACAACCATCCGCACCGAGTCCTCGGCGCCCGTAGATGTCGGCGTCTATCGCGATGCGATGGCGCCATTGGCGCTTGGCGACATCTCGATCACAGAAGTCTTTGATCCGACCTTCGAGGCCGATCAGAATGTGGCCATGATCCGTATTCAGGCCCAGACGGATGGAGAGGCGCTGTCCGGCGAAACGATCGAGGCGATCAAGGCCGCCCTGACCACAGTCGCCCCCGATATCGTTTTTGCGCAGGTCGAAAGTGTTGGGCCAAAGGTGTCGGGGGAACTGATCACCGCTGCCATTGTCGCCATCGCCTTGGCGATCGGCGCGGTGCTGGTTTACATATGGTTGCGATTTGAATGGCAATTCGCGCTGGGGGCCGTTGCGGCGCTGGTGCATGACGTTGTGCTGACCATCGGCATCTTTTCAGAACTGCAGATCCGGTTCGATCTGGCCATCATCGCGGCGCTCCTGACCATCGTCGGGTATTCGCTGAACGATACGGTGGTTGTCTTTGACCGGGTGCGGGAAAATCTGCGGAAGTACAAGTCGCGCGATCTCAAGGAGGTGCTGAACCTCTCGATCAACGCAACGCTCAGTCGAACGGTCATGACCTCGGTGACGACACTGCTGGCGCTGATTTCCCTGTTCATTCTGGGCGGCGACGTGATTCGCGGCTTTGTCTTTGCGATGATCTGGGGCGTGATCATAGGAACGTATTCCTCGGTCTTTGTCGCCTCGACCATCCTTCTTTACCTGGGCGTCAAGCGCGACTGGTCGAAGCCGGACAACACCACCGGGAACCAATTCGCCAACGTGGATGCCTGACGCACTGGCCGCAGCCCTGGACCACCCGGGGCTCGGCTGGTTGATGATGGCGGCGCTCCTGGCCGGGAGCGTGCGCGGATTTGTCGGCTTTGGCACCGCCATGGTGTTCATCCCGATTGCGGCGCAGATTCTGGACCCTTTCGAGGTCCTGATGGCGATCGTCATCATGGATGCGTTCGGTCCGGTCCCGAATCTGCCGGGGGCCTGGCGGCTGGCGGACAAGCCGGATCTGGCCCGGTTGATGGTGGGCACGGCCATCGGGCTGCCGTTTGGGTTGTGGACGCTGAGCCAGGTCTCGCCGGATCTGTTCCAGATCGCCGTTGGCGCGGTCGCGCTGAGCATGGTTGTTTGTCTGGCGCTGGGGTTTCGGTTTCGCGGGCGGGTCGGGCCGGGCCTTGTGTTCGCCACCGGAGGAGCAGCCGGGCTTTTGGGGGGCACGACAGGGCTGGCCGGACCGCCCGTCATTTTACTCTACATGGCCAGTTCACATCCGGCAAAGGTGGTGCGCGCCTCGACGATGGTCTATCTCTTCGCCGTGGATCTTGTGCTGGGCGGCATGCTGTATCTGGGCGATCTGGTGGCCTTGGGTCCGGTTTTGATAGGCTGCGTGCTTGCGGTGCCCAATCTGGCGGGCAACCTGCTGGGCGGCTGGATGTTCCGGCCGGACCGGGAGCGCCTCTATCGCGCCGTTGCATATACGATCGTGGCGGCCTCGGCCGTCTCGGCCCTCTGGATTTGGGAGTAACGTCTTGCGATTGAACGAAATCGAATACAGCGATGCAGACCCGATCGATGGCTATGGCCCCGGGTTTTTCCGGATCGGCGGCCAGATCTGGACGGGTCATGTGATCACGGGGCCAAAGGGCACCCGGGCCTGGGACGGTTATACCGATCTGGACAGCATTCTGGAGCTTGCCGACAGCATCGATGTGCTGTTTGTCGGCACCGGCAACGAGGTGGCCCATCTGCCCGCCGAGTTGCGGGCGACACTCGATGCCGCCGGGCTGGGCGTCGAAGGCATGACATCTCCGGCGGCCGCGCGCACCTACAACGTCTTGCTTTCCGAAGGACGGCGTGTCGCGGTGGCCCTACTGTCGGTCTAGCGTTGATTTTCTTCGACGAAGAAAATCCTCCCGCGTCGCACATAGGTTGGCCCTGTCCACCGGCCTATCCTGACAGGCGTGCCGGGCGGTGGATTTTATTCGCCGAATAAAATCGGCGCCCCTGACCGGGGCCAGCATCTTTTTCCAATCCCGGGAATAGGATAAGCGACAGGGATGACGTTACAACTCTGCGATCTTTGTGTTGCGCGCGCAGGTCTTCGGGTGCTGGAGGGGGTGTCCGTGTCGTTGGGCGCCGGTGAGGCTCTGATCTTGCGCGGTCCCAATGGAATCGGCAAGACAACCCTCCTGCGCACGCTGGCCGGGTTGCAGCCGCCGGTGTCCGGAGGCATCGAAGGGGCGGAGGAACGTGTGGCCTATGCCGCCCATGCAGACGGGCTCAAACCGACGCTGACTGTGCATGAAAACCTGCGGTTCTGGGCCCGGATCTTCGCGCAGGCCGAGATTGATCCGGCGATCGCGGCCTATGACCTCGCTGCACTGGCCGACCGGCCGGCGGGCACTTTGTCCGCCGGGCAGAAGCGGCGTCTGGGTCTGGCCCGCCTGATGGTCACGGGACGGCCCATCTGGGCCCTGGATGAGCCGACGGTCTCGCTGGACAGCCGGGCGGTCGGTCTGTTTGCCAGCGCCGTGCAGGCGCATCTGGAGGATGGCGGCAGCGCCATCATGGCCACGCATATCGATCTGGGCATTTCAGCCCGGGTGCTCGACCTCACGGACTTCAAGGCCAGGCTGCCAGCCATCGGCGATCTCGACGAGGCGTTCTTGTGAGCGCGCTTCTGATCCGGGACATTCAGCTGGCCTTTCGCGCCGGCGGTGGCTTCGGGCTCGGGCTCGCCTTCTTCCTGATCATCACGATTCTGGTGCCCTTCAGCCTGGGGCCGCAGACCGCGCTGCTGTCCGCCATCGCGCCGGGTATCCTGTGGCTGGGCGCGCTTTTGGCCTGCCTGCTGTCGCTCGACCGCCTGCTGGCGCTGGACTGGGAAGACGGAACCTTGGATTTGCTGGCCATTGCGCCTTTGCCTCTGGAAGCCACGCTGGCGATCAAGGCGCTGGCCCATTGGCTGACCACGGGCCTGCCGCTGGTTCTGGCGGCGCCGGTCCTTGGGGTGATGCTCAACCTTGATATCGCCGGGTTTCCCTGGCTGGTGGCCTCGCTGGCGCTTGGCACGCCGGCGCTCAGCATCATCGGTGCCTTCGGCGCCGCCCTGACCGTGGGGCTCAAACGTGGCGGGTTGCTCTTGTCGTTACTGGTGCTGCCCCTCTACGTGCCCACGTTGATCTTCGGGGCCGAGGTGGCACGGCGCGGGGCGAGCGGGCTCGACGCAATGCCACCGCTCTTTCTGCTGGCGGGCATCACGGCGGGCTGCTTCGCGCTTCTGCCCTTTGCCGCCGCCGCGGCCCTGCGCGTCAATCTGCGCTAGGCGAATGCGCCGCGTTCACGGGAAGTCCAATTGAACCCGGCCAGCATCGTCACTACAAACGGACATATGTCGCTTTGGGAATATGCCAATCCGAAGAAGTTCCTGCACACCAGCGGGCGTGTGCTGCCGTTTCTCTGGGCGGCGGCGGCCTTGTGCCTTGTGGTCGGGCTGGTCTGGGGCTTCTTTTTCACACCCGATGATTTCCGGCAGGGCTCTACCGTCAAAATCATCTACCTGCACGTGCCCTCGGCGCTGATGGCCATCAACACCTGGCTGATGATGCTGGTGGCCTCGCTGATCTGGCTGATCCGCCGCCATCATGTAAGCGCTCTGGCCGCGCGGGCGGCGGCCCCGGTGGGCATTGCCATGACCCTCATCGCCCTGATGACCGGCGCCATCTGGGGCCAGCCAATGTGGGGCACCTGGTGGGCCTGGGATCCGCGCCTGACGTCCTTTCTGATTCTGTTCCTGTTCTACCTGGGCTACGTGGCGCTCTGGGCGGCGATTGAGGATCCGGACACGGCAGCGGATCTGACATCGGTGCTGTGCATCGTGGGCTCGGTCTTTGCGCTGCTCAGCCGGTATGCCGTGAATTTCTGGAACCAGGGTCTGCATCAGGGGGCGTCGCTGTCTCTCGACAAGGAAGAAAACGTCGCCGATGTCTTTTACCAGCCGTTGCTGGTGGCCATTGCCGGTTTTGTCCTTCTGTTTGTCGCGCTGGTCTTCTACCGCACCGGGACCGAAATCCGGGCCCGGCGCATCCGCGCTTTGCAGACCCGTGAACGGGCAGGAGCCGTCTGATGCCCGATCTGGGAAAATACGCCGATACGGTCCTGTCGGCCTATGCTGTCTCAATCGCCGTGCTGCTTGTGATCGTGCTGGCCAGCCTATGGCGGGGGCGCCGCGTCCGCGCGGAGCTTGATGCCATGGAAGACAGGTTGCGCAACGATGGCTAGGGTCTCCCCTTTGATGATTGCGCCGCCGGCAATTTTCGCCGCGCTGGTCATTCTCTTTGGCGTTGGCATGTTCCGCGACGATCCCAACGCTCTGCCCTCGGCCAGGGAAGGCGCAAGTGCGCCTTCTGTGCAGGTCACACCGCTGGGCCAGAAGATCCCGTTCACCGATGCCGACCTGCGGGACGGAGAGATCAAGCTCGTCAATTTCTGGGCCAGTTGGTGCGGACCCTGCCGGGTTGAACACCCCAATCTGGAGGCGCTGGCTGCAGAAGGCCTGACGATCTATGGCGTGAATTACAAGGATGACCCGGGCAATGCGCTTGGCTTCCTGGGCGAGTTGGGCGATCCCTATGCCAAGACAGCGGCAGACGCGTCCGGACGCATGGGGCTGGACTGGGGTCTGTATGGCGTGCCCGAAACCTATGTCATCGACGGGGATGGAACCGTGATCCTGCGCTTTGCCGGACCGCTGACTCAGCGCGCCATCGCCGAGACTCTGCGTCCGGCGCTCGCCAAAGCGCAGGGCAACTGACACCGGCCGCGCCAGATGCCGCGGTTTTGACCAAAATCGCCTCAAAACCGCCGCGATTGGCGCTTATCCACAGATCGATCTTCAGCGCGTCGCGCAAGGGCGGGTATCGGTATTACTCGCTCCGGACGTGTGTTTTCGCGAGGTCAGAGCGGTCGTGACGCCCCCAAGTCGCCACCGGATGCTCGGACCTGAGGCATTTTGGAGGCTGTCGGCCTGTGGACGCTTTCTTTCTCGCTATGCTGGGCAATGTTGTTCTGACCGCTGCGGCGGTCTTCCTGATCTTCGATCCGGGCGGGCTGTTCGGCGGCGACGACGATGACGACAATGACGATGCTGATACGTTCAGTGAGATCGAAGAGGAAGAGGTCGACGAGAGCTCGCAATCTACGATTCTGACCGACGACGACGACGCATTCACCGGGACGGAGGGCGCTGACACGGTCTCTGCGGGGGCGGGGGACGATGTTGTGCTGGGCGTGGATGGCGACGATTTGCTGTTTGGCGGGGATGGCAATGACTTTGTCGACGGCGGCGCGGGCAGCGATTCCCTTAACGGCAATCTGGGCGACGATCTGCTCGTGGGCGGTGACGGGGATGACTTCATCGAAGGCGGGTCCGGCACTGACACCATCCGCGGAGAAGCCGGAGATGATGTGATCGTCTCGGACCGGTTGGGCGAAGACGCGGCCTTTGAACGGGGAGAGGGCGAAACGCTCTCCGGCGGTGACGGCGATGATGTGGTGATCATGTCCACAGGCGACACGGCCAGCGGCGGCGAAGGAACAGATCGCTTCGGGGTGGTGGTGGCTTCGGGTGAGGATCCGGCTGTGATCGAGGATTTCGACTGCGACGTGGAGACGCTGACGCTCTACTACAACCCGGATGACTACAACGGCGACACCCCCGCAGTGAGCCTGTCCGTCGATGAAGAGGGTGACACCACGCAGGTGCTGCTCAACAACCAGCAGGTTGTGACGCTGAATGGTCAGCATCAGATGAGCCCGGAAGAGATCGCGCTCCTTCCGGAAGACCAGCTTGTCCTGCCAAGCGCCAGCTAGAGCCGGTAGCCGCCGCCAACGGTGAGCACTTCTCCGGTGATGAAATCGGCGGCCTCCGAGGCGAGAAACCGTACGGCCTTGGCAATATCCTCAGGCTGTCCGGGACGGCCCAGCGCGGTCATATCCACGAATGCCTGCACCAGATCCGGTGGACGCGGGCTTTCCGGGGTCTCGATGGCCCCGGGCGCCACTGCGTTCACCCGAATGCCCTCTGGACCCAATTCCTTGGCCATGGCGCGGGTCCACAGATTGAGCGCCGCTTTCGAGGCGCCGTAGCTCACGGCATCGCGCGGCGGCAACACGGCGTTGATCGACGAGATGGAGACAATGGCGCTGCCACGCGTCAGATGGGGCAGGGCGGCGCTCAGCAGCGCTGCGGGGGCGAGCGTGTTGAGCGCGAAGATGTGGTGATGCTCCGCGGCGGAGAAGGTCTCCTTCGGGGTCGATGCCACCACGCCGGCGTTGTTGACGATCACATCAAGCCGTCCGAAGCGGTCAATCACCGCGCCGATCACCGCCTCTGGCGCGCCGTCTTTGGTCAGATCGGCCTGAATGGCAAGACGGTCTGGATCCGGCTCGGGTTCGGTCGTTGTCCAGGTGAAGGCGACATCGTGGTCGCGTGCCAGATCGGCAACAATCGCACGGCCAATGCCGCGCGCCCCACCGGTGATCAGAGCCACTTTGCGCATCCGCGTCCCTTCCGTATTCTTCTTTGCACTCAGACCTGATCTATTGCGCATATCACGGCAGGTGTCATGGAGAACGGCGGCCAAATGGAAGATCTGATCGTTGTGATCCGCTATGGGCTGGTGGCGGTCGGGCTGTGGATCGTGTCGCGCTGGTGGGACCTGTGGCGGGCCCGCAAGCAGCGCCAGGATGACCGGGAAACCTTTATCCGGGCCCTGTTCGCGGAAATTGAATTTAACACGATCGATTTGCTGCGCTTCATCGAAACCAAACCGGATCTAAAGGTCTTTGAAGACCTCTTTCAGAACCCGTCCTTCGTGCCCCATATCACCGACGCGCGCCATACGGATGTCTACCGGTCCCGTATCACCGAACTCCATGCGGTCAGCGAGTATCTGATCGCTGACGTCGTGCGCTTTTATGGCGATCTGGAAAAGATCAAAGCGCAGATCGACGGGCTGCAACACGAAAGCTTTCGGCGGATCTCGGTGAAAGGGCGGGTCGGCACCATGGCCAATATGTATGACACGATCAAAGGCTCAGCCGAGCTTGGCGCGGCGATCATTGCCTGCATGGAAGTGGATTACACCCATCTTCAACTCAAAAGGCGCGCCCCGCTGGCGCGCCTGATCTTGGACAATGATGAGTTGCAAGAGCGCTTGCAAGCGCTCGAATCAGACTTGGATCGGGTCAGGGCTCGACATCGTTAAGTCCTTTCTCTGTGGTCCTCTTTTCAGTGCGAGGACCGGTCTATCCAACTTCTACGGCTAGCGCAGATCCGTTTGGATCCCGTTAGGCCGCACGCGCAAGGTTACGCAAAACATAGTGCAAAACGCCGCCATTTTCAATGTATTCGATCTCAACCGCCGTATCGATCCGGCATTTCAGCGTGATCGTTTTCTCGGTGCCATCCGGATAGGTGATCATGCAGGGGACCTCTTGCAGCGGGCTGACACCCTCAAGCCCATGGATCGCCACGGTCTCATCGCCGGTCAGACCCAGCGATTTGCGCGTGTCCCCGCCGGTGAATTCAAACGGGATCACGCCCATGCCAACCAGGTTGGAGCGGTGGATCCGCTCAAAGCTCTCGGCAATCACCGCCTTGACCCCCAGAAGAGCTGTGCCCTTCGCGGCCCAGTCGCGCGACGACCCTGCACCGTATTGCTCGCCACCGAAGATGACCAGAGGCGTACCGGCCTCCTGATAGGCCATGGCGGCATCGTAGATCGATGTCTGCGCGCCGTCGGGGCCCTTTGTATAGCCGCCCTCAACACCATCCAGAATCTCGTTCTTGATGCGGATGTTGGCGAAGGTGCCGCGCATCATGATCTCATGGTTGCCGCGACGCGACCCGTAGGAGTTGAATTCACGCGGGGAGACCTGACGGTCCACCAGATATTTGCCGGCGGGCGTGGTGTCCTTGAACGAACCGGCCGGCGAGATGTGGTCAGTGGTGATCATATCGCCCAAAAGCGCCAGAACCCGCGCACCGTCGATGTTCTCGATCTTCTTTGTGTCCATGGTCATGCCCTGGAAATAGGGCGGGTTCTGAACGTAGGTCGAGGTCGGGGGCCAGTCATAGGTCTGCTGATCCGTGGTCTCAACACTCTGCCACTTCTCGTCGCCTTTGAAGACGTCGGCATATTTTTCCTGGAAGGCCGCGCGGGTCACGGTCTGCTCGACCAGTTCAGCGACCTCCTGGCTGGTGGGCCAGATGTCCTTGAGGAACACGTCCTTGCCGTCCTGGTCCTGGCCAATCGGATCGGTGGTCAGGTTGATGTCGAGCGTGCCGGCCAGCGCATAGGCCACCACCAGCGGTGGTGAGGCTAGGTAGTTGGCGCGCACATCCGGGCTGATCCGGCCTTCGAAGTTGCGGTTGCCCGAAAGCACGGAGGTTGCCACCAGATCGCCGTCGGCGATGGCCTGGGACAGTTCGGGCTGGATCGGACCGGAGTTGCCGATGCAGGTGGTGCAGCCATAGCCGACAAGATTGAAGCCGATCTTGTCGAGATCTTCCTGCAGGCCGGCGGCCTGGAGGTAAGCCGAAACGACCTGGCTGCCCGGCGCCAGCGAGGTTTTGACCCATGGCTTGCGGTCCAGACCCAGAGCCGCGGCCTTGCGCGCCACAAGGCCCGCGCCGATCATCACGTAGGGGTTCGAGGTATTGGTGCACGACGTGATCGAGGCGATCACGACCTTGCCCGATTCCATGGTATAGTCTTCGCCTTCGACGGGAACTTCCTTGCCCATCGGCCGCTGGAACGTGGAGTCCATTTCCTTGTGGAATGCGGTCTTGGCCTGATCGAGCGCCACGTAATCCTGTGGTCGCTTGGGTCCCGAGATCGCCGGGACAATCAAGCCCATGTCGAGTTCAAGTGTATCGGTGTAAACCGGATCGTAGTCTGTACCGCGCCAGAAGCCGTTCTCCTTGGCGTAGGCTTCCACCAGCGCCACGCGCGCCTCGTCACGGCCGGTGTTGCGCAGGTAGCGCAGGGTCTCGCCATCGATGGGGAAGAAACCGCAGGTTGCACCGTATTCCGGGGCCATGTTGGCGATGGTTGCGCGGTCTGCGAGCGGCAGATTGTCCAGGCCCGGGCCATAAAATTCCACGAACTTGCCCACGACGCCCTTGGCGCGCAGCATTTCGACCACCTTCAGCACCAGATCGGTCCCGGTGGTGCCTTCGACCATGGCACCCGTCAGCTTGAAACCGATCACTTCGGGGATCAGCATTGAAATCGGCTGGCCCAGCATCGCGGCCTCCGCCTCGATCCCGCCAACGCCCCAGCCCAGAACGGCTGCGCCATTCACCATGGTGGTGTGGCTGTCGGTGCCCACCAGCGTGTCCGGGTAAGCCACCATTTCGCCGGTCTGGTCCGTGTCGGTCCAGACGGTCTGAGACAGGTACTCCAGGTTCACCTGGTGGCAGATGCCGGTACCGGGGGGCACCACGCGGAAGTTGTT
>JBCDEC010000056.1:0-20343 GCA_039179965.1 Pseudomonadota bacterium | reverse complement strand
CCGACATTGGGCAGCCAAATCGCGCCGGGAATGCTGTCGCGGGGCTTGTCCCGCCAGATCGTACCCTCCGGCAGATTGTCCGGCTTGGGCGCACGCGGCAGAACATCGACAAAGGCAACACCGGATTGCCACAGAACATGCGCTTCCTGCGGCGTCACCACCTGACCGCCCTCCAGCGTGTCCGGCACCGGTGCGCGGTATTGTTCTGTCCGAAATCCCAAAGGTTCCTCGACCGGTTCGGCCCAGGCGGTCTGCGAGAGAGCAAGGGCCAAACCGGCGAGGCAGCACCGAACCGTCATTGGGAGATTTGGATGACTTCGGTGCCCAAATCGCTCACCAGTGGCACACCGGCATTGGCCAACAGAGTGTTGATCTCGTCCTGGTTGCGCCGAATGAGCGAGTTGAGTTCGCGCTGCCAGACTTTCTCGCCCTGCCGCACACCCATGGTGATGCGGAAGAACAGTCGCGGCGGCAGCTCTTCTTTGATCAGCGGAATGACGGTCATGTCGGGATAGTCCGTCTTGACCAGCGGGCCCGCGATCGGCCCCCATAGAAGAGCCGCGTCAATCTCTCCGGCTTCAAGATCATCAAGCATATTGGTGGCCGGGCTCTCGTGCCGGCGGTCGACCACAAGGTTGTAGGGTCTGGCCTTGGGCAGAAGCCCATTGCGCGCCATATGGGCGGCCGGCGGTGTACCGGCAATCACGCCGATCTTCAGATCCTTGAGTGCGGGATCACTCAGCTTTTCGACGCCTGTCAGGCCGCTGTCCGTGGGCACGACAAGCGTGTAAACGGACGTCAGATAGTGATTGGTGTTCAACACCAGTTCATGCCCCTGGGCGTAGCCCATGACAATGTCACACTTCTTGGCACGCAGGGTTTGACGGATGAACCCGGTGGCTTGCGGATACCAGGTATACTGAACCGGCATATCAAGCTTTTCTGCGACCAATTCAGCGAGCGCGTTTTCAAAGCCGGTTTCGTCCTGCGACGACATCGGGGAGTTGCCCGGGTCCGCGCAGACACGCAGGGCGTTTTTTGACACGAGATCAGAGGTCTGCGCTGCCGCAGACCCCAAACACCCGAGCAGGTAGAACAGGGCAACGCCCGCTGATTTAGCCCATGCAGCCATTCTCATCCTCGACGAACGTCGCTGACTTCTGTTCCTTTTTGGCCGGCCTGCCGCGAGGAACATCTTCCATGCCACGCGCGACCAGATAGGAATAGATGTCGTCCAAATAGCACATCACATTGGGGTTGTCGCCGAAGCCCGGCATCACAGAGTTGCCGACCTGCCGGCCATTCACCACGACGTCGTAAAAGTCGTAGTAGCCCATGTGCAGCGCTGAGTTCTTGATTTTGGGCGCGTAGCTTGAGCCTTCACCATCGGGACCATGGCAGACATGGCATTCCGCATGGTAGCGTCGGAATCCTGAAAAGGTCGGCCAGTCGACCGTGCCGTCTTCAGCAACAAAATACGTGGGTATGTCTTCTTCGGTGAAAAAGCGTCCGTCATCTGAATAAGCGACGGCTGTGGCCTCCTCATAGTCTTCCGGCACGACGGGTTGATCGTCCCAGTTCGACGCAATGGCGGCCAGAGGAACGGCCACCAGTGCTGCCGTCAAAGTGGTGCGAGTTGCGGTGCGCATAATGCGAGCGACCCCTTCCTGTTGGGTGATTGGACGTGCGGTTGTCTCGGTCACGTGACGGTTCGGCGCGTGGGAAACGCGCCGAACCGATGCTTTGGCCTGCGGATCAATCCGGCAGAGCGAAGACCGTCAGCTGACCACCCAGCGCGGTGTAGTCGCTAAGGGCAGCGTAACCACCCACAGCGCCGAGGCCGTCATTGGGGTTGGTCAGACCAGCCGCCAGACCAATGCCGGCCCAGCCGCCAACACCCGACAGGATGCCGACATATTGCTTGCCGCCCGAGGTGTAGGTCATGACGTTGCCGATGATGCCGGAGGGAGTCTTGAACTTGTAAAGCTCCTCACCCGTCTTGGTATCAATGGCCTTCAGGAAGCCTTCCAATGTGCCGTAGAACGTCACACCGCCCGCCGTCGCCAGAGGCCCGGACCAGACCGAGAACTGCTCGGGGATGGAGTAGACGATTTCACCCTTGATATTGTCCCAAGCGATGAAGTTGCCCATACCACCGTGGCTATCAGGCGCCGGATACATGGCAAGGGTCGCGCCGACATAGGGCTGACCTGCCGTGTAGCTGACACGGAACGGCTCGTAGTCCATGCAGACGTGGTTGGTCGGAACCAGGAAGAGACCCAGGCTCGGATCATAGGCTGCAGGCTGTTGGTCCTTGGTGCCAAGGGCCGCCGGGCAGATCCCCGTCGAGTTCACGTCTTCGCCGTTCTGCTCGGTGGAGTACTGCGCCACCACTGCCGGACGACCATAGGTGTCAGAGGACGGATCCATGTCGACGCCTGTGGTCCAGTTGACAACCGGATCGAACTTTTCAGCCACCAGCAGTTCGCCGCTTACGCGGTCCATGGTGTAGGCCAGACCGTTCCGGTCAAAATGCGTCAGAAGCTTGCGCATTGTGCCATCAACGTCCTGCTCCGAAAGGATCATTTCGTTGATGCCGTCATAATCCCACTCGTCGTGCGGGGTCATCTGGTAGAACCACTTGGCCACGCCTGTGTCGATGTCACGCGCCATAATGGTCATCGACCAGCGGTTGTCGCCCGGACGCTGCCCGGGGTTCCAGGTCGACGGGTTGCCGGTGCCGTAGTACATCAGGTTCTCATCGAGATCCGCCGAGTACCAGCCCCAGGTGGTGCCTCCGCCGATTTTCCACTGATCGCCTTCCCAGGTGTTGGTACCCGAGTTTTCGCCGACCGGCTTGCCCAGATGCGTGGTGTTTTCCGGATCGACCAGGATGTCGCTGTCAGGACCCATGGAATAGGCACGCCAGACCTGATCACCGCTGTTCATGTCATATGCAGTGACAGAACCACGGACACCAAATTCACCGCCGGAAATCCCGACGATCACCTTGTCTTTGATCGGCAGAACGGTGGCAGTGTTGGTTTCACCGATCGACGGGTCGCCATTGACGACTTCCCAGACAACCGAACCGTCCTTGGCATCGAGTGCCACGACTTTGGTGTCGGCCTGATGCAGGAAGATCTTGCCGTCGGCATACGCCACACCGCGATTCACGGTGTCACAGCACATCACCGGGATGACATCCGGATCCTGCTTGGGCTCGTACTTCCAGATGATCTTGCCTTCGTTTGCAAGATCCAGCGCGTAGACGATGTTCGGGAATGGCGTGTGCACATACATCACATCGTCGATAACAAGGGGCGAGCCCTCGTGACCGCGCAGAACGCCCGTCGAGAACGTCCAAGCCACCTGGAGATCACCGACATTGTCCGTGGTGATGTCATTGAGGCTTGAGAAGCGCTGGTTTTTGTAGTCGCCGGTCTGGATTGCCCAGTTGTCGGCATTCTCCATTTTGGCGATGAGATCGTCATTCGCGACAGCCATGCTGGCGCAAAGAGCGATACTCGAGGTTAGAAGCATGAACTTTTTCATGTAGTCCCTCCCTGGGTTGTCGGCATTTAGCCGGTTGTACCGTCTGATCTTTTGCGGGTCAGACGTCGGTGTGTCCGCTGGTACAGGTCTCTCCTCCCCACCAACGCACGAATTTTGGTGTCACATGTCTCCACCCGGAAAGGTTGAGAGATATGCGATCATTCCCAGGCGCTCATCTTCCTTTCTGAGGCCGGGAAATGCCATTTTTGTCCCCTTCACGTAGCCCTTTGGTTTCTCGAGAAAGGCGGCGAGTGCGTCCGGCGTCCATACGACGCCTTCCTCATTCAGCGCCTGCAACGCGGCGGAGTAACCAAACCCGTCCACCGAGGCGACCGGACGCCCAACGATGCCGTTCAACATCGGGCCCGCCTTGTTTTCTGCACTGTCACCAACTGTGTGGCACGCCTTGCACTTTCTGAAGACTTTTTCACCCACCGCAGGGTCGCCGTCGATGTCCTGCGCCATGACAAGCGCAGGGCCTAGGGCCAGGGCGGCGGCGATGAACGTTATCTTCAGCATTCTCGATCTTCTCCACATCGGTCAGGCAAGTTGCTCGGCATGCCAGGCGACATGGTCGCCGGCGAAGGTTTGTACAAAAAAGTAGGAATGGTCGTATCCGGTCTGCATGCGGAATTGTCCCGGCTGCCGGCGCCGCACCATCATTTCGGCAAGGACTTCTGGCTTGAGCAAATCAAGGAACTGGTCGCTCGACCCCTGATCGACGAGCAAGTCGCCTTTCCAGCCATGCTCCTCCAGCATCAGCGTGGCATCATGTTCGACCCAAGTGCTTTCGTCGTCGCCCAGATAGGCACTGAGTTGTTTGCGGCCCCAATCGGACTGGGTGGGATGGGCGATCGGCGCAAAGGCCGACAGAGACGTGAACATATCCGGATAGCGGATTGCCAGCGTAATCGCCCCGTGTCCGCCCATGGAATGCCCGGTGATACCGTGTTTGTCCTGCACAGGCAGGTTGTCCACCACGATCGAGCGCAGCTCGCTCATGATATAGGCCTTCATCCGGAAATGCGTTTTCCAGGGCTCGCAGCTGGCATCCACGTAAAACCCGGCACCCTGGCCCAGATCGTAGGCCTCATCATCTGGAACACCGGCGCCCCGCGGTGAGGTATCGGGGAAAATCACGGCCAGACCATGCTTTGCGGCATGGGCCTGTAGCCCGCCCTTGGTCATGGCGTTTTCATGGGTGCAGGTCAGACCGGACAGGTACCAGAGCACGGGGACCGGTCCGTCCTTGGCCTGAGGCGGCAGGTAGGCGGCAAACGTCATCTCGCACCCGCAGGTGTTGGAGGAATGCCGGTAGACCAACTGCCGTCCGCCGAAGCTTGCGTTTTCTGAAACAAGATCAAGTGGCATATCGGAACCCTGTCAGTACTCCACCACGGCGCGAATGGATTTGCCTTCGTGCATCAGATCGAACCCGTGATTGATTTCGTCCAGCGACAGCTTGTGCGTGATCATCGGATCGATCTCGATCTTGCCATCCATGTACCAGTCGACCAGCTTTGGGACCTCGGTGCGACCGCGTGCGCCGCCAAAGGCCGTGCCGCGCCAGACCCGGCCGGTCACCAGTTGGAACGGTCGGGTCGAGATCTCGGCGCCGGCCGGGGCCACGCCGATGATGATGGATTCTCCCCACCCCTTGTGCGCGGCTTCCAGAGCGGTGCGCATCACGTTCACATTGCCCGTGGCATCGAAAGTGTAGTCCGCACCGCCTCCGGTCAGGTCGACCAGATGGGCCACCATGTCGCCGTCGACTTTGGAAGGGTTTACAAAATCCGTCATGCCAAAGGACTTGGCCATGACCGCCTTGTCGTCATTCAGATCGACACCCACGATCTGATCGCAGCCAGCCATGCGCAGCCCCTGGATGACATTCAATCCGATGCCACCCAGACCGAACACGATCGCCTTGGAGCCGATTTCAACCTTGGCCGTATTGAGCACCGCTCCGATTCCGGTGGTCACACCACATCCGATGTAGCAAACCTTGTCGAAAGGCGCGTCCTTGCGGATCTTGGCGAGGGCAATCTCGGGTACAACCGTGTGGTTGGCGAAGGTCGAACAGCCCATGTAGTGATGAATGGGCGTGCCATCGAGCATCGAGAAACGGGTCGACCCATCTGGCAGCAGCCCGGCCCCCTGGGTGGTCCGGATCTTCTGGCAAAGGTTGGTTTTGGGGTTCAGGCAGTATTCGCATTCACGGCACTCAGGCGTGTAAAGCGGGATGACGTGGTCGCCCACCGCCAAGCTGGTCACGCCCTCGCCCACCTCGATCACAACGCCAGCGCCCTCGTGTCCGAGGATGGCGGGAAATATTCCTTCAGGATCGGCGCCCGACCGGGTGAATTCGTCAGTGTGACACAGGCCTGTGGCCTTGATTTCAACCAGGACTTCTCCGGCTTGAGGGCCGTCGAGGTTGACCTCCATGACTTCAAGGGGCTTGCCTGCCTCAAGGGCGACGGCGGCTCTGGTGCGCAAGATTTGTATCCTCCAAAGGGTCCCGCACAACACAGAGTCGCGGGCCTTCAACCGAGGTCAGTATGTGTGCCACTGCATACCCGGAACAACTAAGACAATGGTGTGTATTGGCTGCGATGGACAGGTGCCGGAGGTTTCGACACTATCGAACCGGTAGGGAGATGCGGAGGCGTGAAGGCCATGAGGAAGATCAAGCGAGCGCTATTGGCGGTCACAATGAGCGGCCTGACGGGCCCAATCTGGGCCGCCGATTTCTCGGATCCGACCTGGCCCTGTATACAGCGTAAGGTTGAAACCCTGTCGCTTGGATTGATGTGGGCCCATGAAGTAGACCCGTCATTGCGCGCTGCCGATGGAGAACTGGCGACAGACGCTGCGTCTCTTGCCGATCTTCTGGCGCTGCGCCGGGTCGAGCTTTCCGATCTCGAAGACGACGTCGCCGCCTTTGGCGCCAAGTATGATGGAAACGCGCAAAGCCTCGGTCTGGTCTTCGAGCTCGTATTCGACAGATTGTCCAAACGCCGCGGCCGGATCATCGGGGGGATCGGCGAGTTTTCGCTAAGCCAGATCGCACTGGCGGAGCAGATAGATGCCAACCGGCTGGCCTTTGACACCGAAATGGCCGCCGCCGCGCCGGATTTCGACAAGGTCGACGCATTGGAAGAGAAAATAGACTGGGATCAGGTGATCTACTCAGACCGTCAGCGATCCATCACGTATCTGTGCGAGACACCGCAGCTCATTGAAAAGCGCCTCTTTGCGATCGCGCAAATGCTGTCGTATCAGGTCGAATAGGCACGCCCTTATTCCCATTCCAGTTCCGTGAATGCGCCCGTGGCGTTGCGCGGGTTATAGTCGTCAAAGAGCATCCAGTTGCCGCGTTCACTTTCTGCGATCTCTTCAACCGCATCGCCAAGCCGCTGGCCCTGCGCGATCGCGGCCCGGGTATCGGCTGCCAGCACATCGAGGTAGCGCATCTGGTCCTGCGCCCCGTCAGGCCAGGACAGCACCGGTCCGCCATGGCCCGGAATCACCTGGGTCACCGCCATATCGGCCATGTCCTTCAACACCGCCTGCCATCCCAGCAACGTGCCATCGAGGGCGGGCGCATGGCGATGAAAGATCAAGTCTCCGGCAAACAGCGTCCCGCTTTCGTGGTCAAACACCGTGAGATCTGCCGCCGTATGCGCCGCTGGCCAGGCACGCACCGTTAGCTCCCGCCCGCCCAGATCGATTGTCATCCGGTCTTCCACCAGATCATCGACAGCCAGAACGAGGGAGCCGGCAAAGACCTCCGGGCCGATCAGTCGCGCGAAGCTTTCTGCGTAGTTCAATTGACGGTCCGCCAGCGCGCGCGGCAAGTTTTCATGGCCGACGACGCGCGCGCCCCTGCCCTCGAATGCGCCAACTCCGAAAACATGGTCGGGATGCATGTGGGTGAGCACGATATGGGATATCGGCTTGTCCGTCTCGGTGCGGATCGCCCGCCAAAGGGCCTCCCCGATCCAACGCGCGCCACCGGTGTCGATGACCGCAACGCTGTCTTCACCGATGACGAACCCCATATTGGACACGTCCCCGCGATTGATCTCGTCGGGCACGGCGATCTGGCCTTCATGCACAAAGACTCCGGGCGCCACCGAGACGACTGCCAAGGGGGCGTCCATCGCCACACAGCGCGCTTCCCCCTGAACCATCATGTCGCCCAGATCGGGTGGGCGCTCTGACAGGTGGGTCTGACACTGTGCGGCGGTTTCGGCCTCATATCCCGGCACAAGACCATCGCGGCAGGGCCCGTTCTCCAGGCTTGCGCAAATCGCTATGACGGCTTCGAACATGGCATCAGGGTCCGCGATCTTCACAATCGCGCAACCCCGTCTTTGGTCGGCGTATCAATTTGCCGAGAAATATGGCATCGCTGTTGGATCAGTTTCGAGGAGGAGGCTGCACATGGTTTCGAAATTCTGCAGCATACTGGCGGTGCTCTCTGTGGTTTCTGCGCCAGCACTGGCAAGCGAGCGCGTCCCGAATCCGCTTAAAGCTGGCGAGACATGGGAGTATCTGCGCGAAGACGTGATGGGCGAAGCCGCGATCACAAAGTCTGACGCGCTGTTTTCGGTTGAAGCACCCTACAGGGCCCATGACGCGGCCACGGTGCCCATCCTGCTGACACAGACAGATCCCGACACGGTGATCACCACGGCAACCGTTGTGGTGGATGAAAACCCGGCACCGGTGGCCGCCGTGTTCACATTCTCGGAAGCGATGGCACCGCTGGATTTCGAACTGCGTGTACGGGTCGATCAATACTCCAACGTGCGGGTAATTGCCGAAACGCCGGCCGGGTTTCACATGACCGGACGGTTCGTGAAAGCCTCGGGCGGGTGTTCGGCGCCAGCCACCAAGGATGCCGTGGCCGCGATAGCCGCCATGGGTCAAATGAAGCTGCGTGAGTTCGGCTCAGAGGCAGCCATGTCCACCGCACGCAGCGAAGCCCAGATCATGATCCGCCACCCGAATTACTCTGGCCTGCAGCGCGATCAGATCACCCAGCTTTTCATACCCGCGCATTTCATCGACAGTCTCGAAGTGTACCAGGGCGACGATTTGCTGTTCACGATGGAAGGCGGCATTTCGATCTCGGAAAACCCGGTCTTCCGCTTCAGCTATGCCAGCAATGGCGCCGATGCGCTGCGGGTCAAAGCCACCGATACCGACGGCAATGTTTTTGAAAAGGTCTTGCCCAAATCGGCGTCCAGCTAAGCCAGGCCGCTACCTCAGGGCGCGGTCGAGGTTCTTGGCCGCGCGCAAATTCGCGCTCTCTGCGCCACGCACATCCGTCAGCCGTGTTGACGCAAGATCGGCATCACCAAAATCCGCGCCCGAAATGTCGGCGCCGCTGAGGTCCGCCCCGCCGAGGGTGGCCATGCGCAAATCTGCGTCGCGAAAGATCGCGCCCGGCAGCTTGGCAAACTCCAGATCGGCCCGCGACATCGCCGCGCCCGTGAAATCCACACCTGTGCCACGCGCCGAACTCAGCACGCCCCGCATCAGTCCCATGGATTGGTTGCGCATGTCGGCGGAGAAATCTGCGTTGCGAAACACTGCGCCGTCCATCTGCGCCTTGGTAAAATCAGCCGCGACACGCGCGCCAGTGAAATCCGCGCCCGTCAGATCTGCCCGGCCCAGCTGGGTCTGAAACAATTCCGCCTCCCGCAAGCTGGCGTTTTGAAGGCTTGCCCCGATCATCCAGGCCTGGCTGAGAACGGCGCCGTCCAGTTTGGCTCCGCTAAGATCCGCGCCATTCATCGAGGCCGCGCGCAGGACCGCGCCCGAGAAATCCAGATCTGACAGATCCAACCCGTTCAGCCACAGCCGGGTAAAGTCGGCCGGCATCTCGGGCGTTGCGGCTTGCAGGCGGGCTTCGACCTCGGCCCGGGTCAAATCCGCCTCCACCATTTTCGGCAGGCTCATGTCCACGCCGCTCATGACTTGTGCCGCGCCGGCAGCGCCAAACAGACTCAGGGTCAGGCAGGCGACGGCAAAGCGTGTCATGTGCAGTCCTTTCCGGTCAGAAACAGACCACCTCGGCTTCCGCCTGGGCCCGGCGCAGTTCGGCGACAAGGCTTTCGGCAGCCACCGCCGAGTTGAAGACGGCCATGCGTTCGCCTCCGACGCGGCGCATGGACAATACGGTCTCTGCCTGCAGGTACTTCTCGTAAGGCACAATGGCGGCAATCTCGTCGATGGAGCATGAACACCGCTCCAGCATGGCCCGGCTCAATCCGTTGGTTTGCATGCAGGCAAAGACGTAATCCGCGCGCGTGGCCGTGGGATAATCGTTCAACCGGGCCGCTGCGTTCTGCGCCATGGCAGACACTGGCGCCAGTATCAGAAAAAGCGCCAAAGCCCTGATCATTCCGCAGTCTCCAGCGCGACAAACCGCATATCTGACAAGTAGACCGGCGCATCATCTGATCCGGCTTCAGCCACAAGGCTCAGATACCATCCCGGCACCTCGTCGGACATGATCACGGTCATTTCCAGAGATCCGAAACCTTGCATGCGATCCACGTTGGGATCGTCCTCAAAAGGGCGCATGCGTATGGTCTGGGTCTTGATTTGCGCGCCGTTCAGAGTGGCAACCCCGGATTCAACGTCGCTGGGCCGCACCAGGGCTTCCTTGACCCGATTGCGGATGTAAAACGGGCTGCCTCCTGCGGTTGCGGCCATGTCGCGGATGATCGACTCATAAAACACCATGATCATCGGATTGCCGACGCTGGACGGAAACCGGCCCATGGGTCGGGACTTTTCTCCCTGCCGCAACTCCAGCAGCGCCATGCCCGCGTCGTCGCCCGTTTGCAGAGACAGCACGATGTCGCCGGTGCTGTTCGCACCCTCATCAGGCTTCAGCGCGTTTGATACATCGCGGCGGTAGAGCAGTGTCTCGTCCGCTTTCAAAGTGTCTAACGTGCCATCACGAAACAATAAATCGTAGGTTTCGGCCCCATCCAAGCTTTCGGCCGAGGCCGCGGACAGGCTCAGCCCCAGAGCAAAAAATGCGCTCAGCCAAACCCTGGTCATGTCAATTCCTCCCGTTTTGGAGAGCATGTCCTGCTGACTTGGCCACGTCACCTTGGACTTTTGTCGGCATTGCCTCCTGTTCGTCGCTTTGAGCGCGACGGAACCGGCGGACTTTCTGGTCGATCAAACCGCGCAAGGGGGCCAGTTTGACCGGCTTGGCCAGAACCGAGACATCGTTTTCGGCCCCTTCCCGCCACAGGCTCTTTTGGCGGTTGGCGGTGATCAGCAGCGCCGGCACGTTGACGTCGTACATCTCGCGCACCATTCGGATCGCATCGACCCCGGTTTTCGGTCCGTCCAGTTGATAATCGGCGAGGATCACATCGGGCGGCATGCCGATATCCCGCGCCATCTCAAGCGCCAGCTCAATCGACTGCGCCGGCAGCACCGCGACGCCCCATTGTTCAAGCCAGAGCGTCATGCTGTCGAGCACGGCCAGATCGTTTTCGATCACCAATACGATGTAATCCGATGCCGTTGACCCGGTCGGCATCAGATCGTCGGAGATCTCTTTTGGACGGTGCGTGCCGGCGACGCACTCCATCGCGATGCTGAAGACCGAACCGCGCCGGGGTGCGGACCGGACCGAAAGCCCATGGCCCAGCAACCGGCAGGCGCGGTCCACCACTGACAAGCCGAGACCCAGGCCGGAGTCGGGCGTGGTGTCGTCTCCGACCCGGGCGAACTCCTCGAAGATGCGTTGCTGATCCTTGCGGGCAATGCCCACACCGGTGTCCCAAACCTCCAGAATCGCCTGATCCCCACGGCGACGGCACCCAAAGAGCACCCGCCCACCGGGTTCCGTGTATTGAATCGCATTGACCACGAGGTTCTGAACCGAGCGCAACAGATAGATCGGGTCTGACCGGACAAAGGCGGAGGACGGGACCATATCCAACGTGACCCCTTTCTTGCGGGCCACAAGCGTCTGATCCGCGTGGACGCCTTCCAGAATGGGCGACAGCGACACTTCGGTCGGCGATACCGCGTCGGGATCCGGACTTTCCAGCCGCGATAAATCCAGCAGCGAGTGCAGCAATTGTTCGGCCGAGCCGAATGCGCCTTCGAGACGTTCAACCATGGCCGCGTGTGGCGTGTCAGACGTCGTCTGCCGCAGGGTTGAGATCAGGAGCTTCGCGGCATTGATCGGTTGCAGCAGATCATGGCTTGCGGCCGCCAGAAACCGAGTCTTGGAGGACACCGCCGCCTCGGCCCGCTCTTTGGCAAGGCGCAGTTCTTCTTCGACGCGGGCCTTTTCGTCGTACTCGCGCACCAGCTTTTCATTCGCCCGGGTCAGTTCGGCCGTGCGTTCCATGACCCGGTTTTCAAGCAATTCCTTGTTGCGCGCCTCGAGCGTGACGTCTTTCAGTTCGACCACGAATCCGCCATCCGGCAGGGTGTTGGCCTGAACGTCAAAAACCAGATCACTGCGCACCCGCACCCGGTTTTGAGCGCGTCCCTTGGCGCGCAGTTGACGGCGCCACGCATAGACTTCTTCCACCTGTTCGGTCTGAATGCGCCCGCACCGGAACAGGTATCCGATCACCCCTTCCATCCGTGATCCGGTGGCCAGAACATGCTCTGGAACACCCAGTGTCTCGCGAAACAGGTTGTTGTACATCATGACCGTATCATCGGCGGAGAACGTACAGACACCGGCACTGATGTTCTGAAAGACCGCTTGCAGGTAGTCGGCCTGCCGATCGATCAGCGTGGCCTTTTCCGCCCTGTTCCGCCGGACCAGTTGGGTGATTTCTGTCAGCAGCAAGACCAGGTTGGCCGAGGTGGTCTTTTGGATATTGAGCTGGAACCACAGATCGTCGCGCAATTCGATCACCGCCGAAAGCGTCGAAGCCACATCAAGAGGCTGGCCCCCATAGGCTTTGACGCTGGCCAAGTCGCGATCGCTCGACACAAAGTGCGTGCTGGACCAGAGGTGATCGAGAAACACCTCGAGCGGCAGGCCGGCGCGCATCACCTCCGCAACATCCGTCAGGACATTGGCGAACTGATCGTTGAAAAGATCCAGCAAGCCATCTGAAAAGAGCGCGAACCCCTCTTCCATCGAGGACAGAGCTTCGGACAAGGCGCGCCGGATATGTTCCCGCTCAAAGTGGGCGCTTTCCAGCTCATGCGCGGCTTGTTCAAGGTCCCGCGATTGCGCGACGACCTGCCGTTTGAGTTCGAGCGCGTTCTGAAAGGCCTGAAACGCCGATGGGCCCACATCTCGCTGCCGGTTGGCGCGCTGGATCAACGCATCGATGATCTTGGCCTGTTTCTCGACCTGGGTTTGGGGCGGATCGGCTGGATTTATCATCATCCGAAATACGTGGTCTGCGCGGGTTCGAAAAACGCGACTCCGACAAATGTCTGGTTCATGTGCACCCCCGATTGCTGTTCGCCGTAAGTGCTGAATCCGAAGACGCGGTTCTGCCTGAGAATGCGTGATACCGCCGTGTCCAGTCGCTTCTGCTCGATCTCAAGCTTTCGCAACACACAATCAAAGCCAAGTATGAAGTCCGGTGGCCCGGCGGACTTGGCAGACAGATCCAATCCGGCGGCGAGCGTGGCCAGGATCTCGCGCCCTCTGCCCAGGGTCATCACCAGGCCTTCCTCAATCGCCGCGAGGAAGGCCAGAGCCTGATCATCCGTGGTGTCGCTGATTGCACGAACGTAGTGGCGTTGATTATGTTCCAGAAGCAGGGGATTTTCGGCAAAGACCTGCGGGCTCAGGGCCTCAACGGAACACCCGACCAGTCGTGCATATTCGATGGCTGCCGGCGTGCCGTTAATCTCATAGACGAGCCGCTCATCCTGGTCCGCCTTGGTGATCACCATCGGGTCATCTTTTGACAGGAAATGGTCAAAGCCCAACCCCTGGAACGACAGACGTGTTTCCAAAAGCAGCAGCACGGCGGCGTTGCTGTGCGCCTGACCGTTGTGCAGCACGAAGGTGGCATCAAATCGCAAGCCGTCCCCGGCTGATCCTCCAAAGATTGGCAGATCATGCAGGATGGCTTCGAGGGTCGAAACGAGGAAGTCCTCCTGCTTGCACAGGCCGTCGGACAGGATCAGACCCAACCGGTTCCATCCAGCCGTCGGGCGGAATCTCTTGCTGAACTGGCGGGCCTGTGCCGCAATTTCCGTGGCATTGAAGGGCCGGAGGGGTTCAAGCAGCACGGAGGCGCAGCGAAAGTTCTCTTTCGAAAACGCAAGCAACACCAGGGCATGGGTCTCATAGCCCCGACCTGAGATCTGCCCGGCCGTCGTACAGCCAAAAACGGGTGTCCCGCGCGCCGCGCCTTGTAGCGCCGCAGCCGCCCGGTGAGCGCAAAAATGTGCCGGAATGAAGGCCAGGACAAAACAGGTCGCGTGCAGGTCGATCCCGGCCAAGGCTTCGGCGACGGCCAGGTTTGGATCAGACGATGCCGACCGGCCAACACCCACGAACTTCGGTGCTGAAATCTCGTCGCGCATGAGCGATCACCTCAATGACTGAGGTAGGCTTGGGCCTCGGGTGCGCCGTTGCCGTATCGCATCAAGGCCGACTCCGCGACCACAACCGCCTGCGTTCTGTTCTGCACACCCAAGCGTCGCAAAAGCGCGGTGATGTGGGCTTTGACCGTGGCCTCCGCCAAAGACAACTCATAGGCGATCTGCTTGTTTGGCTTGCCGGCACAGATCAGACTCAGAATGCGCATTTGCTGTCCCGTTAGCGCCGACAATTCCGGGTTGGTCTCAAAGGCGTGAATGTCACTGACCGGCTCGGGGTTATGGACAAACTGCGACGGGATGTACCGGCCCCCGTTCAGGATGCCCGCAATCGCAGAGTTCAACGTTTCGCTGGGCGCGTCCTTTGGCAAAAATCCATCGGCGCCTGCCTCAATCAACGAGTGTACCAATTCGGTCGATGCCAAAGACGACACGACCAAAACATGTGCCGTGTCGCTATGCGCCTTGAGTTTACGAAAGCCGGACATCCCGGTGACGTCCGGCAATCTCAGATCAAAGACAATCAGCGTTGGTTCAAAGCCGTCGGACAGAACGTCGAGCGTTTCGGCAAGAGTTTGCGCACGGCGAAATTCGCTGCCCTCGAAACCGAGTTCTAAAGCGGACTGCAGAGCATCACCGTAGAGCGGGTGATCGTCCACAATAAGGACGCGAAACGCGCCCCCTGATGCCTCAGGCGGGTTTAACATGTACATCAGATGGCCTCCCTGACACGAAGGCTAACGTAATCTTTTTCAAGATCAACATGTTTACGATTGCGTGAAATTGCCCCGTTATGTTATAACATACCCTTTAACGGCGCGGCGCGCGATGAAGGCCTGCGCGAAGCGGGCCAAATCCGCCCGATCCCCGGCATCAGCAAAGATCGCGCGATCCAGGGCAGAGAGCAGCCCCTGCCGCGCAGCGTCCTCACCGTCTCGTCGCAGGATCGCCACCGCCATCCGGCGGGTTTGTGCGGGTGAGCCCTGGCGGGCGGCCCAAAAGAGCCGGCGGGCCAACGGGTCCAGAAACCACAGCCACCGGGGCCATGGACGGGCTCCGACCCGACGTTGCCGCAGGCCCAGCACAAGGGCTGCAAGAAACACGAAACCCGAAACAAGCGCTACAAGGGGACCTGGCAGTTGCGCCGATCGTGCATCGCTTGCTCGGACGGTTTCAGTGGGAGCGACATCTCCATAGGCGACGCGCTGCGCGCCGATTGTGACCTCGTGACCTTGGCGCTCTCTTGTATTATAGTACGAAAACCGTAGTGGTTCGACGATTGTCGAAACATCGTTGCTGGGGCGGATGGTCCAGCGCCAGAACGCGTAGGTCACCGGACCTTCGGGTGTCAGTTCGACGAGGCGTTTTTCCGGGTGCGGGAAGATCATCGCAGAGGGTGACGTCAGCGTGGGCATTGGCGGTATCATTTCCGTGGTCACGCCCAAAGCCTCAAGGCGGATCACACGCAGAACGCCTTCCCCGGGTTTGAGCTGATCCGGCGCGTTTGACCACTGATCGGAGACTTTCAGATCCCGCGCCGGAAAGAACCAGTCCGAGCCGCCCGGAGCCGGTGCGACCTCCACCGTCACCGGGGCGCTTTCGATCTCGTGATCAAACCAGTCATCGCCTTCATCCGTCAGGGTGAGCTGGTGCCGGAACGGGCCGATCTCGATGGTCCCGGACCGGTTGGGATAGAGCGCCATACGCCGTTCGAAGACTTTTACAAGTTGACCATCCAGACGTTCTTCCCGCCAGAGATCTGCGCCCAGTTGCGCCCAGCTGAACCCGTCCAGGTCGGGCTGGACGAGAGTTTCCCGCGTGATATGGCGCCTGTAGATGCCCTTGATCGTGATCAGGACCATCTCACGTACGAACGGCATGTGCCCGGTGTCTTCGATTTCGACGCTCATCACCAGGTCTTGCGGCGCAACCTCAGACGATTGGGCGAAGGCAAAACCGGGCAGCCAGAAGACAAGCACCAGCCATCTCATCGTGGATCCTCCGCGGGCGGAGGCGACATGCCCGCCTTCTGTCTCCGTTTGTATTCTTGATTGATGCGCGCTTGCAGGTATTGCCCCGGCACGTCTTCCAGTTGGTTCAGCCAACGCTCATCGGCGACCACGAAGGTGTCATCGAACACCCGCCGCACGCCCAAACGGCCACGGCTGTCCAGCTCCGCCAGACCCAGCATCGTATTGGCATTGGTCACCTCCGACCCGCTGCCTGCCGCGCGGGCATCTCCACGGGCAATGGGCCCCTCGGCAGTCGGGCCCTCCTTTCGTTCCGGAAACAGGGCAAGAACGTCCGCGTCTATCCCCTGCGCCGCGTAAAAGCCCACAACCAAATCAAAATTCGCTTGTGCATCTGCATCGCCGTGACTGGCGATCGCCAGATCATAGGTTTCAAGCGCCGCCGCATAGTCCCCGGTCTGCACCAGCGCATTGCCCCGGTTGTAAGGCGCACGCGCGATGCGCCAGGCGTCTGCGGCCGCGCCAAAATCGCCAGCGCGATACAGCGCCACGCCGCGCCAGTCGGGGTCCCGAAAGACCTGCGCCGCCAGCGCAGGCAGACCGGCAGCCATCAGCACCCGCCCCAATGCCGCCGGTCCGCCAAGCGCCCATCCCATCGCCAGGCAGAGCACCGAAAAGAGCGCAACGATCTTCATCACGCCTCCCGCCGGAACAGAAGCAGCAGCGGCACCATCGCCAGCAACACCATGTACCGGCCAAGATCCGACCAGAACAGCAAGGGAAAGTCCTGCTGTTCCAACCGCCGCCGCGCGTCTTCGCCCAGCCACGTGCCCAGCGCTTCGGTCTCGGACGGGGTAAAGACACGGCCCTGGCCTGCGGACGCATAGGTTTCAGCCTCCGCAGGATCACCCAGTGTGACAATAGACAGCCGCGCGCCCTGTGCGGCTATGGCTTCGGCCATGCCACGCGACGCCGGTCCCAGTCCGGCCCCATCGGTAAAGAGCACCACATCCCCTGCCACCACCTCTGCGGTGCGCAACAGATCCGCCGCCATCTCCAATCCCAATTCGGGGCGCGAGCCCTTGTCCGGCACCGTGTCCGCCGAAATCAGCGAAAAGGTCTGGCCCAGTTGGAGATGGTCATGCGTCATCTCCGTGGCCGCATAGGCATCACCGGCAAAGACAATGATCCCGCCGGGGCGGCTGCCCAGGGAGCTCAGCCCAAATCGCCCCATCGTCAGCATCTGGGGCCAGGCCTCGTGTTCAGTGACACTGGCCGAGGCGTCGATGACAAAGAGTACGCCGTCCAGATTGCGAAACGAAGGCGTATCGCGCCGCTCGACCGCCGGTCCCGCCAGAGCCACCGTCAATAGGACCAATGCCGTCATGGCCAGCCAGAAGGGTCCGCGCGCCTGTGCCGGGTCCGCCTGTCCCAAAGCCGTCATGGCGCGCAAAAGGTCGGGATCCGAGGCTTTTTCCCAGGCCCCCAGGCCGCCGTGACGCGTCCAAAGCCAGCCACCGGCAAACACCAGCGGAATCAACGCCAGCACCCATTCCGGCCGCAGCAGGATCACACCCGGTCCCTCCACAACATGATCAGTGTAAGAGCCGCGGCGAGGCCCGCGGGCCAGACCCAATGCTCGCGGTAGATCTCGGCGGCGAGCCCATCGCTTTTGGTGGCCTCCAGTTGATCCAGATCCGCGGTCACACGCGCCAGATCATCGGTGGTCCTGACCCGGAAACTCTCACCCCCCGAAAGCGCCGAGATCGCCCGCAAGGTGGCGGCATCCACGACGCCGCGTTCGCCTTCGGCGGCAGTTTGCAGATCCTTGGGACCCAAAGCGATCGTATGCACCCGCACGTCCATGTTGGCCGCCAGTTCCGCCACGGCCCTTGGGTTTGTGGCCCCGGCGTTGTTCACCCCGTCCGAGAGAAGGATCACCACCCGTGTTTCGGCGTCGCTGTGTTCCATCCGTTTCAGCGCCAGTCCCAGACCGTCCGAGATATTGGTGGCCCGGCCCGAGATCCCGATGGTGGCGCCTTCGATCGCATCCGCCACGGCGTGGACGTCGAAAGTGAACGGTGTGGCGTAGTAGGCCTCCGAGCCAAACACGATCAGCGCCATGCGATCCCCGCCTCTGCGGCGGGCGAAATCGGCACCGACCCTGGTGACCGCCTCAAGCCGGGTAATCTGCTGGCCATCGAGGAAAAAGTCGTCCCGCACCATCGAGCCGGAGAGATCCAACACCAGTGCCAGATCCCGCCCCGAAACCTCAAGCGCGGGCACCGGTGACAACTCGCGCGGCCCGCTCGCCGCCAGCACCAAGAGCCCCCAGATCGTCCACAAAAGGACCCGCCGCACCGGAGCACGCCGCCCCGTCCCGGTCGCTCGACCCGCCGCGATCAGATTGGCGCCAATTCGGTCTGGCACATGCAACGCGCTGTTGGAGACCGCCCGGGCGCGCAGCCCCCAGATGGCCAGCAAGGGCACAGGCAGCAGCAGGAGCACCCAGGGATCGGCCAGCTCAAACAAGCCGGTCCGCCTCCGCTTCGATCAGGGCAAGCGGCACCCCATCCGGCTGGTAGAGCGAGACCGACAGCTTGGCGTATTGCTCTGGCGCCTGTTCGCGAAGCAACCGCAGAAGGGCCAGGCGCCGGGCGTCTTCCGGCAGCGCCATGGCCGTATCCCTGCGCGCGCGCAGGCTCTGCACGCCAAAGCGTGGGCGCAACCGAAACACCAAATTCACAAGGGCCAGCACCAGCAGGGCCCCCAAACCGGCCAATCCCAGCGCGATAGCCAAATCCGCGAGCGCCCCGCCCGGCGCAGCAGCGGGCAGGCGTATGTCGTGGAGGCTTTCCAGCAATGCGCCCTTTGAGATCGCTCCGTCGCTCATGCAGCCTCTGCGTCCCCGGCCAGGCGAGCTGCCATGGCCTGCACCGGATCGGAAGCATTGACCACGACCGCCGCGCGTCCGGCGATGGTACGCTCCGGGTTGTGTTCCGCCCCCCGGCTCCCCAGCGCAACCTGGACCCTGCGCTGTCCGTCCAGCCGCATCGGATAGCGCCCTGCCGGCAGATCCTTGGCCTCGGCCGCGGTCACCAGAACCAGCCGGGGGCGCCTGCGGCGCGCCAGTCGATCCAGGCGGTCGGTCAGGCCAGGGCCTGTCTGATCAAAGCCAGAAGCCACCACAAGTTCCGCGCCGGATGGAACCAGACGATCAACGGGGATCAGCGCCTGATCAAGCGAAAGCGCCGTCGGGTGCGACCGGATCTGATCCAGCGCCCGCTCATGCGCATCCACCAGTCCGCCGATCACGTCGAGCATCCCGCGAATACGCCCGCGCGGCGGCACAATCACCGGACCGGACGGCGTGATCGCCAACAGACCGACGCGCCCGCCTTCGGCAACGCGCTGCCACCCGATCAGGGCGAGCACCTCCGCCGCCGCAACTGAGCGAAACACCCGTCGCAGCCCCCAGAACATGGGCGCGCGGAAATCCGCGATCAGCAGGGAAACGCGGTCGCGCTCCTCCTGAAACTTGCGAATGTGCAGGCGGCCGGTCCGCGCTGTTGCTGCTCGGTCCAGATGGCGGATGTCATCGCCCGCGACGTAGGCCCGGGTGTCGGCCATCTCCATCCCCTGCCCCAGGCGGCGGGTGACAAACCCGCCGGGCTGGGCGGCCATGGCCCTGGGGCTCAATAGCGTCAGGCTCAGTGGCCGCAGGTCGATCAGGCGGTCCGACGCCAGCGCCACCCCGGGCGTATCCTCCAGCGTGGTCACAGCGCCTCGACCTCGTTGAGTATGTCAGCGACAACCGCGCGGGCCGAACCGCCCTCTGCCACCGCGCGCCAGCTCAGCACCATGCGATGCGCCAGAGCATCCGCTGCCAGTGCTGCGACGTCCTCGGGCAAGGCAAAGCGGCGTCCGTGCAGATAGGCCCGCGCTTTTGCGGCGGCGGCCAGCGCCAGCGTGCCGCGCGGCGACACAGCGTGGGCGATATCACGGGCGGTATCCGTCTCGCGCGTTGCCATGACCAGACGCACAATATAGTCGCGCAGTTCGGGCGCCAGATGCACGCGCCGGACACCTTGTCTTTGGACGCCTTGCATGGTGCGCGCGACGAGGTGCGGCGGGTGCATCTGGCGCCCGAACTGCGCGACTATATTGTGCGTCTGGTCATGGCAACGCGCGAGACGGATACCGCCCGTGATATCGCCCACGCTGTGTCGCCGCGCGGCACGCT
>JBCDEC010000055.1:0-20752 GCA_039179965.1 Pseudomonadota bacterium | reverse complement strand
TGTTCCGGGTGTATCCTGGGCACGCGCGGCCGCAGCGCGCAGCCGGTCCATCATCTCGGGCGTCGGCGTGCCGGGCAGCGGCGCCTTGGGCGCGACAAATCCCTCAGGCTCGGCTTCCAGCGTGTCGGGTTGCGGCTCGAACGCGGCCACCTGCGGCTGATAGGCCGGCGGCGGCAGGTCATCGGCAGAGATTGTCTCCGGTTCGTCTTCCATAAAGCCTTCGGCGCGATCCAGCGCCGCGGCCGCATCCGCGTCCAGACCATCAAAAAGCCCCGGTTCTTCGGCGGCTTCCGTCATGACGGCTGCAGCGGCATCACTGTCCAGCGCGGCAGGTGCCCCCATCACGAGCGGTTCGCTCATCGGAGTCTGCGCGGCCACGAGATCGGGACGCGGCGCGTCTTCGACCGGCGCCGCTTCGTTGAGCGGGCGCGACATCGGGCGGCGCGGCACCGGGATATCGGTGTTCACGTCCGAGGCATCGATTCCGGTGGCGACAACACTCACCCGCATCAGGCCATTCATGTGCTGATCAAGCGTCGAACCGACGATGATATTGGCATCCGGGTCGACTTCTTCGCGGATCCGGTTGGCGGCCTCGTCCAATTCAAAAAGCGTCAGATCGCCGGCGCCGGTGATATTGATCAGGACTCCCTTGGCACCACGCAGCGAAATCTCGTCCAGCAGCGGATTGGCGATCGCCTTCTCCGCCGCTTGGATCGCGCGGTCTTCGCCTTCGGCCTCGCCGGTGCCCATCATGGCCTTGCCCATCTCGTCCATCACGGCGCGCACATCGGCAAAGTCGAGGTTGATCAGGCCGGGCCGCACCATCAGGTCGGTCACGCCCTTCACACCCTGGTAAAGCACGTCATCGGCCATCGAGAAGGCCTCGGTAAAGGTCGTCTTTTCATTAGCCAGACGGAACAGGTTCTGGTTCGGAATGATGATCAGCGTGTCGACCATCTTCTGCAGCTGTTCCACGCCCTCTTCGGCCTGACGCATCCGTTTTGCGCCTTCAAACTGGAAAGGCTTGGTCACGACGCCAACGGTCAGCACGCCCAGTTCCCGCGCAGCCTGCGCGATGATCGGAGCCGCCCCGGTGCCGGTGCCGCCGCCCATGCCGGCGGTGATAAAGCACATATGTGCGCCGGCCAGATGATCGACGATCTGCTCAATGCTCTCTTCGGCAGCGGCTGCACCAACGCTGGCCCGCGCCCCGGCACCGAGCCCCTCTGTCACCTTGACGCCGAGCTGAACCCGTGCGGGCGCCGAACTTTGCTGGAGCGCCTGGGCATCGGTATTGGCCACCACGAAATCCACGCCATCCAGCGCTTTTTCGATCATGTTGTTGACCGCGTTGCCGCCAGCCCCTCCAACACCGAAAACAGTGATCCTCGGCTTGAGTTCGTCCTGGCCCGGCATCGAAAGGTTCAATGTCATTTTTAAGTCCGCCTGTCTGCTGCCACCCATTCGGGCGTTTTTTATTACTGTCCACCGCTATCCAAGCCGCAACACACGGCATCGTCACCCAAAAAACATGTTTCAGCCACAAAATAACGGGCGAAATGCGGCACTTTCTGCTGCATATCGCCTTTGGGCCCAGATCCAGTGGGTTTGGCCAGTTTCGAACACAAGACACAGGCGGTCCGCGCCAATCGCTGGCGCAGAGGAAAAACGTCTGATACGGGGGCCTGCTCGACCCGAAGGGACGCGTCTCGTTTCGGTGGACGCGGCTGATCAAGGGTTAACATGGTACACTAAGAATGTCATGTGCCGCGCAAAGCCGCCGTGGCGGTATGGCAACAGCCGGCAGGGTTTGACCTTGTCACGACAGTGGGTATTGAACGGCGACGGATTGAAAGGAGTGTCCATGCGGATTGCGATCATGGGGACCGGAGCGCTTGGCGGCACGTTTGGCGCGCGGCTGGCTGCAGCAGGCCACGACGTACATTTCATTGCCCGCGGGGCCAATTTGGAGGCGATGCGGGCGCGCGGTCTGAGACTGATCAGCCCGCATGGCGATGTGCATCTTGACCCCGTCCAGGTTGCGGAGGACCCGTCCGAAATCGGCCCCGTGGACGTGGTCTTTTTCATGGTGAAGAACACGGATGTGGAAAGCGCCGGCCAGGCGATCCTGCCCCTCATGCAGGCCGACACATCGGTGCTGACCACCCAAAACGGCGTGACCGCATGGGACCGGCTGGGCGAGATCATCGGACACGCCCGCGTCATTCCCGGCGTCGTGCGCTTTCCCAGCCGTCTGGTGGAACCCGGTGTGATCGAACATTACTCCGATATGGATGCGGTCCATTTCAACGAGATCGCCGGTGGCACCAGCCCGCGCACCGAAGCGCTGGCCGATATGCTGCGCGTGGCGGGGATCCGCCCGGTTTTGCCCGACAACATTCATCATGACCTGTGGGAGAAGTTCTGCAGCCAGTGCATGATGACCTCGCTGACCGCGCTCACCCGGCTGCCGCTGGGCCCGTTGCGCGACACGCCGGAAACGGCGGCGATGATCCGCGACGGTATCGAAGAGGTCTGCTCGGTGGGGCGCGCCATCGTGCCGGATCTGCCGCAGGATATGGCGGAAAAGGGCTGGCACTTCGTACAACAGGTGCCGGCGACCCTGCGCACGTCGATGCAGGAAGACCTGCTGCGCGAGAAGCCCTTGGAGCACGAATTCCTGGCCGGCGATGTGGTCCGGCTGGGCGCCAGATACGGCGTGCCGACCCCGATCCACACGGTGCTTTACAACGCGCTGAAACCGGTCTCGGATCTGTTGAAGAAATAGGGCGCGCGGGCGGTTGTCCGCGCGATGGGGACCGACGACACCAAAACCTGCGCCGGTTCGCCCGATGACATGCGCCTACCAGTTGTCCTTGAACCAGCGCACGGCCCGTTTGAGCGAACGCGCCGGATAGCGATCCACCGGGATTTCGAAATCCCACCATTCATCCTGCGGATGCGCCGCGAAAAGCGACAGCCCCACGGCGCCGGCAAATCCGGGCCCCGTTGCGGCTTGCGGCAGGCCATGCACCCGCAGCGGCCGGCCCAGGCGGACCTGTTGGCCCAGCACCCGGCTCGCGAGCCCGTCCAGCCCGGGAATCTGACTGGCCCCGCCGGTCAGGACAATCTGCTGGCTTGGCAGATGATCAAAGCCTGCTGCGTCCAGCCGTGTCCGCACCTCTTCCAGTATCTCTTCGACGCGAGGGCGCATGATGCCAATCAGCTCGGCACGCGACACGGTGCGCCGGTCATGTTCCCAATCGCCCGTGTCGCCGCCGATCTCGATCATTTCGCGGTCATCCATGCCAGTCGCATGCACGCCGCCGTGCATGGTCTTGATCCACTCGGCCTTGGCCATCGGAACCCCGAGACCCATGGAGATGTCGCCGGTCACGTGATCGCCGCCCATCCGTACGGTATCCGCATAAATCATGTGCTTCTTCATAAAGATCGACAGGCCCGTGGCGCCGCCGCCCATATCGATACAGGCCGCGCCCAATTCCTGTTCATCCTCCACCAAGGCCGAAATCCCGGCCATGTAGGAAGACGACGCAATGCCGGCGAGTTCCAGATCGCAGCGCTTGATGCAATAGGCGAGGTTCTGCACCGCCGTTGCATCCACCGTCAGCATATGCAGGTCAACCGCCAGTTCCTGACCCAGTTGCCCGCGCGGATCCGAGAGACCCGAGCGGTGATCCAGCGCGAAATTCACCGGCTGGGCATGCAGCACTTCGCGGCCCGGCCCGTAGTCCGGGACGTCGCAGGCCGCAAGAACCCGGGCGATTTCGTTTTCCGTCACGACCTGCCCCACCAGATCGACCTGGGCGTCGAGCCCATAGCTGCGCGGACCCGCTCCGGAGAAACAGGCGATCACGTGATCGACTCGGATCTCGGCCATCTTCTGGGCCGCCTGAAGGGCGGTGCGGATGGCGCGCTCGGTCTCCTGCATGGCGGTGATCTCGCCAAACTGGACGCCGCGCGACCGTGTGGTCGCCGCGCCCACCACGCGAAAACCGGTCTGGCCGGCCAGAGAACCAATGGAATTGTCCTCGCTCAACCGTCCCGTGCCATCAAAGCGCAGCACCAAACATGCGATTTTGGACGATCCCACGTCTAAAATCGCCACCACGCCCCGTTGCATTGCCAAACGCCGCATTTGCCGCATGGCCCGTTGTGACTGATAGAGGTCCGTCATTCGTTTACTCGTTGCCCCGCCGTCTTTCGTTTAGTCTGTCTGGTCCTGGTGACGGATCAGCCACCAGTCCTTTTGCGCCGTTGCGGTCATCCGCAGGGTGGGCCGTGCCGACAGGCGCATATCCACGGCCACCACATCCCGTTCCAGCAGATCCTGCGCTTCGCTCAGCGCAATCACCCGTTCGAGCGCCTGAACCGGGTTGTCCTCCGGCAGAAGGATCCGCTGATCCCGGTCCAGAAGCACATCCCAGCGCCGGTCTCCCATACGCATCAGCCCGCGCAGCCGGTCCGAGATCTTGTCTGCCACCGCCAGAAGCTCCAGCGCTTCGGTGACATGACCCTGCGCCCCGTCGCCGGCAATCAGCGGCAGGTCCGGGCGGTCGCGGCGGCTGGGAATGGAACTCACGTGCACGCCGGTTGCATCCAGCAGCGCAACGCCGCCGCGCAGACGCCAGACCACCACCGGCACGCGTTCGGTCACATCGATCTGCAGAATACCGCCCGGCCGGATCCGCACTGTGGCCGATTTCACCGGTCCGAGCGCCTCCACCTGATCGCGGATCTGACCCAGATCGAGGTCGAAGGACGACACCGGGAATTCGATCGGAAGGATGCCCCGGATATCTTCGGACACCATTTCTTGCGCCCCATCGATGGCCATGAGACTGACCATGAATTCAGGACGTTCCTCGATCGAGGCGCGCAGTTCGGCGACATAGTCCGTCACGGCCGCCCGCCGCATATCGGAAGACAGAAACAGGCTGACCCCGCCCGCCAGCATCAGCGCCGGCAGCCCGGCGCGCAGCAGAAACCGGATGCCCGGCGTCAGCCACCAGCGCTGCATGCGGAACTGCAGGCGCGACGGCGCCGGGTCATGGCTCGCCGGTTTCATCGGTTGCACGAGGCGTCCTCCACCATCCAGCGGCAGAGCGCGCCAAAGTCATACCCCAGATGCGCCGCCTGCTCGGGCGCCAGAGATGTCGGGGTCATGCCGGGCTGTGTATTGGTTTCAAGCAGGAAAAGCCCTTCCATCCCGAGGCTCTCATCCCAGCGGAAATCGGTCCGGCTCAGGCCCTTGCACCCTAGCACCTGATGCGCCCTGAGCGCATAATCCATGCAGAGGTCGAATATGGATTTCGGGATCTCGGCCGGGACCACATGACGCGACCCGCCCGGCTTGTACTTCGCGTCGTAATCATACCAGCCGTCGGTCAGGATGTCTGTCACGGTCAGCGCCCGCGCGCCCATCACCGTGGTCGTCAGTTCGCGCCCCGGCACATAAGCCTCGACCATCACCTGATCGGGCATCTCCGGCCCCATCTGCGGCGGCGTATTGGCCATCTCGTTGACAATATAGATGCCGACCGATGACCCCTCATTGTTGGGTTTCACCACATAGGGCGGGATCATCATGTGACCCCTGGCGACTTTGTCCTTGGCGCAAATCAGGCTCTCGACCACCGGCAGACCGGCGTGCACGTAAGCCGCCTTGGTGCGCTGCTTGTCCATCGCCAGCGCCGACGACAGCACACCCGAATGCGTGTAGGGAATGCGCAACCATTCGAGGATGCCCTGAACACAGCCGTCCTCGCCCCAGCGCCCATGGAGCGCGTTAAAGACCACATCAGGTGCGATCTCCTGCAGACGTTCGGCCACATCGGGCCCCGGATCGAGATCGATGACCTCAAACCCCTCGCTGCGCAGTGCGGCGCCGCATTCCCGTCCGGACGACAAGGACACGTCGCGCTCCGCCGAGGGACCGCCCATCAGAACAACAATTTTGTTGGCTGCCCTGCCCGACATGCCACACCTGCCAATTTGCGCGGCCCTTATGACGGACCTGTCGCGTTACTGCCCATTTGCACGCCAAGGTTGTTTTTTCCGCCCCGTGGTCGCGTCGATATCACGTTATGGGTCGCCGACCCGCAAGATTTCCCATTTTAGCTCTATGCCGCTGGTCTGGTAAACCTTTTTTCGCACCTCTTCGCCCAATCCTTCAAGATCTGCGGCGCTGGCGCCTCCGGTGTTGATCAAAAAGTTGGAGTGTTTCTCGCTCATCTGCGCCCCACCCCGCCGCGCGCCCCGCATCCCGGCCTTGTCAATCACGCTCCAGGCCTTGAGATCATGCACGTCATCGGCCCGCCCGGTCGAGGAAAATCCGGCCGGATTTCGGAAGGTCGAGCCCGCCGAGCGGTCCTTGGTGGGTTGGGTGGCGTCGCGCCGGGCGATCTGATCCGCCATCCTGCGCGCCAGGTCGTCCGGGTCGCCGGCAGGCGCGGTAAAGGTCGCCTCCGTCAGCACGGCGCCGTCCGGCAGCGTGCTGTCGCGATAATCCAGCGCCAGATCCCGCGCCGAGAGGGTCACCACCTCGCCCGAGCGCAGCACAGCCTTGGCCGACACCAGATGATCGGCCACGTAGGAGCCGTAACAGCCCGCATTCATCCGCACAGCCCCGCCGATCGACCCGGGAATGGTTCTCAGAAACGTCAGGTCCCGGCCGTGTTCCGCGGCTTTGCGCGCCACATGCGCGTCGAGCGCGGCTGCCCCGGCCGTCACCGTCACGCCGTCGATATGAATGCCATTGAACCCCCGCCCCAACCGGATCACAACGGCGCGCAGGCCGCCATCGCGCACGATGAGGTTCGAACCGACGCCCATCGGGAACACCGGCACCTCAGGGGCAAGCGCTGCGAGAAAACCCGAGAGGTCCTCCAGATCCGCCGGTTGAAACAGCCAGTCCGCGGGCCCCCCAACGCGCAGCCAGGTGAGATCCGACAGGGCCTTTTTCGGCGTCAATGCGCCGCGGGGAGAAGGAAGATCCGTCATCCCCCGTTGCTAGCCTTGAGGATCACCGGCGGCAAGCCCATCGCCCGACAGAAGGGCAGTGCCCGCCCATAGGGGCGGTCGGGCGCTGCCCGCGCCAGAGGTGGGCAGGAGAACAGGATGCCTTGACCACCCAAGCGGTTCAGGAGGATCAATCCTTGCGGACTTTGAGATGTTGTGCGGGGGATTGGGCGCAAAAGTCATCATCCCGACCGGGAGTAAGGCGATGTCGGCAGACTGATCGGGCGCCAGCCTCTGAGACGCACCGTATGCGCGAGTTCAATCGCTGCGCCAGGTTTCACACAGCGTGCTGTCCCGGGCCTTGTCCATCTCAACCATGACGCCATCTTGCGTCATGACAGAGGGTCAAACAAGCATCAGCGGCCCATTCTGGCCTTGGCCCAGCGGCTGAGATAGATCACCGGCCAGCGCAGAACCGACATGCCTGCGATCAGGGCGATCAGGCCGAAGATGACGCCGTTTTGCCAGGTGAGATAGGCCAGCAGCGGCAGGCCGATGGCGATCAGGATATAGGCGGCTGTCCAGTGGTGGTCCCGGCTGGGCAGCATGGCGATGACATTTGCCGTCAGCGCCCAGAGCGCAAAGAGGATCAGCGACGTCATTCGATCGGACCTTGGCCAGAGGAGCGCCGCATGCGGCTCCACAGATACCGCAGCGGGTTGCGATACATGGAAATAAAGGCCGCGAGTGCAGCGATCCCGGCGATGGGGCCATATTCAAAGGCCAGCGCAAAGATCAGCAGCGGGGCCGTGATCAACAGCAGGCTGCCGGGGCGGAACTGACGCTCCATCGGCAGGAAGGCCACGATGGTCGAAGCAAAGACCCACAAAATGGCCAATGTCAGGGTCAGGGTCATGACCAGTCTCCAGAGTTGACGGACGCCACGTCACGCGGCGCGCGGGGGTTCATGCCCGCTTCCGTTGCAATCGTTGCGGCAGCCCGTTGGCCCAGGCGCTGATCGTACCGGCACCAAGACAGACCACCATGTCGCCCGGTCGCGCCTGTTCGCGGACCAGTCGTTCGAGATCATCTTCGTCCAATATGGCACGGGCATGACGATGACCGTGCCGAATGAGACCGGCCACCAGATCGTCGCGCGTGGCGCCGTCGACGGGCGCCTCGCCTGCGGAAAACACCTCTGAGATCGCCACCACGTCCGCCTCGTTGAAGCAGGCGCAGAACTCATCAAAGAGCGAGGCGAGACGGGAATAACGATGCGGTTGATGCACGGCAATGATGCGCCCTTCGGTCGCCTGACGCGCTGCCTTCAGAACAGCGGCGATTTCCACCGGATGGTGGCCGTAGTCGTCGATGATCGTAACGCCATCAATGTCGCCAACTTTGGTAAAGCGTCGGTTAACACCGGCAAAATTCGCCAGCGCGGTGCGGATTTCGTCAATCTTCATGCCCAGATGGCGCGCCACGGCGACGGCCGACAATGCGTTGGAGACATTGTGATCGCCCGGCATCGGCAGAGAACAGCCCTCGATCATCGTGTCTTCGGCCTGCAGCGCGATGTCGAAATGGGCGATGCCGCCCTGATAGGTCAGGTTGAGGGCGCGCACATCGGCCTGGGCGTTGAAACCATAGGTGATCACGCGGCGGTCGGTGATGCGGCCGACAAGCTTCTGGACTTCTTCGTGATCGGTGCAGCAGACGGCCACGCCGTAGAAGGGGACGTTCGAGACGAATTCATAGAACCCGTTGCGCAGATTGTCGAAATCGCCCCAGTGTTCCATGTGTTCGGGATCGATATTGGTCACGATGGCAACGGTGGCGGGGAGCCGGTTGAAGGTGCCGTCGCTCTCATCGGCCTCGACCACCATCCATTCGCCCTGCCCCATCCGCGCGTTGGAGCCATAGGCGTGGATGATGCCGCCGTTCACCACCGTCGGGTCGAAGTCACCGGCATCCAGCAAGGTGGCGACCATGGTGGTGGTCGTGGTCTTGCCGTGGGTGCCGGCGACGGCCACGTTGGATTTCAGGCGCATCAGTTCGGCCAGCATCTCGGCCCGGCGCACGACAGGAAGACCGCGCAGGCGGGCCCCGTCAAGTTCGGGGTTGCCCGGCTTGATGGCCGACGAGATCACCACAACGGCGGCGTTGTCGAGGTTCTGGGCCTTTTGCCCTTCGAAAATCGTGGCCCCCAGTCCGGCCAGACGATCGGTGATCTTGGAGCGTTTCAGATCCGACCCCTGCACCTGATAGCCAAGGTTCAGCAGCACCTCGGCGATGCCGGACATGCCGATCCCCCCGATTCCGACAAAGTGGATGGAGCCGACATCGGTGGGGAGTTTCGTTGCGGGCGTCATGCGGCCTCCTTCGTGTGGGCGAGGTCCTGAACCAATGCGGCCAGACGATCTGCGGCATCGGGCGCGCTGACCGAGACGGCTGCGCGGGCCATGGCGATCGCGCCATCGGGCTGGGTCAGGATCATGGTGATGTTCTCGGCCAGGCTCTCGGGGGTCAACTGGCTCTCGGGGATCATGATGGCCGCGCCCGCGTCGACCAGGCCGCGGGCATTGGCGGTCTGTTCGTCGCGGATGGCCGAGGCCAGCGGGACCAGGATCGAGGGCCGTCCGATCACCGAGATATCGGCGACGGAGGACGCCCCGGCCCGCGAGATCACGAGTTGCGCCTCGGCCATCCGGTTGGGCACGTCGTGAAAGAATGGCTGAACCTCGGCGGCAATGTCATGCGAGGCATAGAAGGTGGAGACCCTGTCGTGGTCTTCGTCGCGCGCCTGATGGCTGACCCGGATGTTTTGCTTCAGCTCCGCCGGCAAGGCGGCGATGGCGGCGGGCACGACGTCAGAGAGCACGCGCGCGCCCTGACTGCCACCCATCACCAAAAGCGACATGGGGTAGTCTCCGGGCGGAATATAGGGCGCATCGGCGCGCTCAAGAACCGCGGCGCGCACGGGGTTTCCCGTGTAAACGCCGGTCACGCCCTCTGGCAGGGCGGTGGGCCAGGTGCCGCAGGCAACGTGTTCGACCCGGGTGGCAAAGATCTGGTTGACGCGTCCCAGCACACCATTTTGCTCGTGGATCATGCGGGGCAGGCTTTTTAGATAGGCTGCGGCAATTGCCGGGATCGACGGATATCCGCCAAAACCCACCACCGCAGCAGGCCGGTCGCGCCCCGTTTTGCGCAGCGCCGAAAGAACGCCCGCGCCGACCCGAACGGGCACGACGGCCTTTGCCAGCGCCCCGCCACGCGCGAACGTGGCCGAGGGGACCTCTTCGATTTCCACTGCGTCCGGGAAGCCGCCAGCGTAGCGCGCGCCGCGCGCATCCGTCGACAGCTTCACACGCCAACCGCGCGCCACCATCGCCTCGGCCAGCGATTGCGCCGGGAACATGTGGCCCCCGGTGCCGCCGGCGGCGATGAGAAGAAGCGGGCTCACCGGTTGCGCCCTCGCAGGATATCTCCGATCTCGCCCTGCGGGCGGGTTCGGGTGAAGGCCAGCAGCATGCCCATGGCAATGCCGCCCGCGATCAGCGAGGAGCCCCCGTAGCTGACGAAGGGCAGGGTCATCCCCTTGGCCGGCAACAGCCGGACGGCGACGCCCATGTTGATCATCGCCTGAACGCCGAACATCGCGGCCAGACCGGTGCCCGCGAGGCGAATGAAGGGGTCCCTTTCGCGCATCAGCCGGAACAGCGAGCGCACCACGATGATCGAATACAAGGCGATGATGATCAGAACGAGGATCAGCCCGTATTCCTCGGCCGCCACGGCGATGATGAAATCCGTATGGGCATCGGGGAGCGACCATTTCACCTGCCCTTCGCCGACGCCCACACCAAAGAGCCCGCCTTCGCGGATCGCATTGGTCGCATATCCCAGCTGTGTGGTCGGATCGACATCGGGGTTGAGAAAACCGTCAATGCGGCGGGCGAAGTGGTCCGAACTGGAGTAGGCCAGCGTCCCAGCCCCAACCGCCAGACCGGCAATAATGACCAGCAAGAGCATCGGCGCGCCGGCTACGAAATACATCACCCCCCAGCCAAAGAGCACCAGACAGGCCTGTCCGAAGTCCGGCTGAATGACCAGAAGCGCGACGATCATCATCGCCAGCACAAAGGAATACAGCCGCCCCGGCGGGCCATTGATCTGCTGGCTTGCGGCCAGCATCCAGGCGGCCACCACCACAAAGGCGGGTTTGAGAAACTCGGAGGGCTGCACGCTGGCAAAGCCAAGGGAATACCAGCGCACCGCGCCCTTGCCGAAGTCAGTGCCGAAGGCCGGCAGCAAGGCCAGAGCCGCGAACGCCGCAAGAAACCCCAGCGTGCCGAGGCGACGCACCAGCGTTGGCGACATCATGGAGACCCCGACCATGGTGATCAACGCCAGCACACCGAAAAAGACCTGCCGCTGCACATAGTGGAAGGGTTGGAAATTGTTCCGCTCGGCCAGCGGCACCGAGGCCGCAAGCCCCAGCAGCAGGCCAATCAGAAAGAGGATCAGCACGCAGCCGATCGACCACTTGTCCAGGGTACGCGCCCATTTGGGCAATATAGGCTCGCTGTCCCGCACGGGAAGCGCGCCGTAGACCATTTCGGTCATGGGATATCCACCGCTCGTCTGCCTCAGTCATCCCTTTTTGCCGGGATTTCACGAAAGCTTACCCGCAATTGAAGAGTCTGACCAGTCCTTTGCCATTGGATCGGCTGCAAATGCTGCGCTTTGACGCTGCCCCGGGCAGGCGCTTTGATCTTGTAAATCCGCGCAGGGCGCGCGAACGAGGGGGCCATGCAGATTGACACTCTTATCCTCGGCGCCGGGGCGGCCGGACTCTTTGCGGCGTCGCAGGCGCCGGGCCGGATTCTGGTGATCGATCATGCGCGATCGCCGGGCGAGAAGATCCGCATTTCCGGCGGGGGGCGGTGCAATTTCACCAATCTCCATACATCGCCCGAGGCCTATCTGTCCGACAACCCGCATTTCTGCAAATCGGCCCTGGCGCGCTATACGCAGTGGGATTTCATCGACCTGGTCGACCGCCACGGGATTGCCTGGCACGAAAAGACCCTGGGCCAGCTGTTTTGCGACGGCAAGTCACGGCAAATCATCGATATGCTGCTGGCTGAAATGGCGCCGGCAGAGCTGTGGCTGAGCACGGTTCTGCGGGATTTGCGGCGCGCACCCGAGGGCTTTGTGGCGGATCTGGACCGCGAGGGCACGCGCCAGCAGATCCGGGCCCGGCAGGTCATCGTGGCCACCGGGGGCAAGTCGATCCCGAAAATGGGCGCCACGGGACTGGGCTATGAGATCGCCCGGCAATTCGGGTTGCGCGTGAGTGACACGCGGCCGGCTCTGGTGCCCTTCACCTTTCCGGATGGCCGCTTCAAGGCGCTTTCGGGCGTGTCGCTGCCGGTGCGGCTTTTCAATGCGCGCCACAGCTTTGACGAGGCGCTGCTCTTTACCCATCGGGGTCTGTCCGGACCGGCGGTGCTGCAACTGTCCTCCTACTGGCGCGAGGGCGAAGCGATTTCGGTCAATCTGCTGCCGGACCGGTCCGCGATGGACTGGCTGCGCGGGGCGCGCCAGGACGCCGGGCGGCGGCAACTGGGCACCTTGCTGGGTCAGGTGTTGCCGGCCCGGCTGGTCCCGGCACTTGATGTGCCCATCGAAGAGCGCCTTGCGGATCTCCCCGACCGTGTCCTGGAGTCCATCGCGGGACGGCTGGCACAATGGCGTCTGACGCCGTCGGGCACAGAAGGGTACCGCACTGCCGAAGTGACCCTGGGCGGGGTTGCGACGGAGGCCTTGTCATCGCAGACGATGGAAGCGCGCGATGTGCCCGGGCTTTTCTTTATCGGAGAGGCGGTCGACGTGACGGGCTGGCTGGGCGGTTACAATTTCCAATGGGCCTGGGCGTCAGCGTTTGCAGCCGGGCGCGCCCTGGTTGACCGATCGGCCTGAGGGTGCGGCTGCGTCGGGGTATTTGTAAAAAGAAAGAAGCTGGAAGAGCGCGCTTGGAACCCCGATTGGGCAGGGTGAGTTTGGCGTGCCGGTTGCACGGTGCGCGGGCGCAGTTTTGCGGGCGTGCATGCGGTGCGTTTCGCACGCCAGATGCTGTAGAAGCGCGCTTGGCACGCCGGGTTGCGCAGGGCGCGCGCCTGGTGTCGCCGGTGTGCATGCGGCGCGCAAAGCCTGCCAGACGCGCCGGACGCCCCCTTTGCCTGTATGTTGCGCTGGGCGCGCGCACAGTATCGCGGTTGAGGAAGAGGCGCAGCGTCCCGATTGCGCAGGGTGGGCTCTTGGTCGCGCCGCCACAGGCAGATCGTCGACAGGGTGGGCGCGCAATCGGGACGCGCTAGCCGTCTGCCAGATGCTTGCGGACTTCCTCGATGAAGTCCTGGCCACGTCGTTCGAAGTTGTCATACTGATCAAAGGACGCAGCGGCAGGCGCAAGAAGCACTGTATCGCCAGGTTCGGCGTCCGCCATGGCGCGTGCCACGGCGGTGGCCATGGTGGTGCAGACCTCCGCCTCGGTGTCGAGTTGCATGGCGAAGGCGGCGGCTTCTCTGCCGATGACATAGGCTTTGGCGACGCTGTCGGTCGCGCCTGACAAGGCGCTCAGACCGCCTTCCTTTTCCAGCCCCCCGCAGATCCACCGGACCCGGTCAAAGGCCGAGAGCGCCCGCCGGGCGGCATCGACGTTGGTGGCCTTGCTGTCATTGACATAGGCCACGCCATCGGCTTCTGCGATACGCTGGCTGCGATGAGGCAGTCCGGGATAGCTGTGAAGCGCGGTTTCGATCACCCGCGGGGCCAGGCCAAGGGATCGCGCCACCGCGTAGGCCGCGCAGGCGTTCTGATGGTTGTGGGCTCCCGGCAGGCCCTCCACGCCGCGCAGGTCGATGGAGGCCGTTTGCCGCGCCTTGCGCCATTCGCTCAGGTGCCCCTTGCGCGCGAAGACCGACCAGCCCGGGCCAGAAAGTTTTTGGCCCGACGAGATCCGGATCACCCGGTCATCCGCCGCGCCCTCGGCCATCTGACCGGCAAGATAGAGCCCTTCGGCCTCGTCCACGCCGATGATCGCCCGGTCGGGGCCGCCTTCGGCGAAGAGCCGTCGCTTGGCGGCGAAATAGCCGCCAAGTCCGCCGTGACGATCCAGGTGATCGGGCGAGAGATTGGTGAAAACGGCGATATCCGGTGTCAGCGCCCGGGCCAGATCGGTCTGGTAGGAGGACAGCTCCAGCACCACCACATCCCCGTCCACCGGGGGGTCGATGTCCAGAACGCCGCGCCCGATGTTGCCGGCCAGCTGGACCGGGCGATTGGACGCCGTCAGAATGTGATGGATCAGGGCCGACGTGGTGGATTTGCCATTGGACCCGGTGACCGCCACGACACGCGGGGCGATGTCAAAGGAGTTCCAGGCCTCGGTGGCAAAGGAGCGAAAGAACAGCCCGATGTCATTGTCCACCGGCACGCCGGCCTCCAATGCGGCCCGCACCACCGGATTGGGCGCCGGATAGAGATGGGGAATGCCCGGTGAGACGATCAGCGCAGAGATCCCGTCAAATCCGCGCTTGAGATCGCGGATCGTGAAGCCTTCGTCCTGCGCCGCAGCGCGGGCGGCGGGATTGTCATCCCAGCACTGCGGCGCGCCCCCGCCCGCGGCGATGGCGCGGGCCGCCGTCAGACCCGATCGCCCGAGGCCCAGCACGGCGATCTGCTGACCGGACACTGCGCGCACCGGGATCATGACACGCCGCCTTTGGCCTCGCGCCGTTTCTTGACGACATACCAGAACCCGGCCGCCACCACGACGAAGATCAACAGCGCGATGGCGGCATGGATCTCGGGTTTGAGCTTTCCGAAATACTGCTCGATGGCCTTGCCGACCCCGTAGCCGATCCCGACGAAAAGATGCGCCCAGACCGTCACGGCCACGGCGTCCAGCAGCGCGTAGCGCCACCAGGGAATGGTCGAGGACCCCAGCATCAGCGGCGCCACGGTCTTGAGACCGTATAGGAAGCGGAACCCAAGGACGACCTTGGTCTGGTGCTGGTCCATCATCTTGCGCAGACCCACCACACGGTGATGCGTCAGAAACCTCTGCGCATAGCGCGACTTTCCGGCAAAGCGGCCGACGCCGAACACCACGTTGTCGGTGATGATCGCGCCCAGCGCCGCCGCAAAGGCCGCCGCTTCGTAGTCAAACACGCCGCGGTGCACGAAGACGCCGGCCAGGAACGCTACGCCTTCGCCTTCGAGCGCCGTGCCCAGCACGACACCTGGCAGACCGAGCGTGTCAACGATGTTGTCCAGATTCACCGAGGGGCTCCCGTCAACGCACTTTGAGCGTGGCAAGCCCCACCATGGCGAGGATCAGAGAGATGATCCAGAAGCGGATCACGATGGTCGGTTCGGCCCAGCCCTTCTTTTCGTAGTGATGATGGATCGGCGCCATCAGGAAGACGCGTTTGCCGGTGCTTTTGAAATAGCCCACCTGAATGATGACCGAGAGCGCCTCGACCACGAAGATGCCGCCGACGATGGCCAGGACGATCTCGTGTTTGGTGGCCACGGCGATGGAGCCCAGCGCGCCGCCCAGCGCAAGAGAGCCGGTATCGCCCATGAACACCGCGGCCGGAGGGGCATTGTACCACAAGAAGCCCAGCCCCCCGCCGAAGAGTGCGGCGGTAAAGATCAGGATCTCACCGGTGCCGGGGACGTAATGCACATCGAGATAGTTGGAAAAGTCGACTCGCCCCACGGCATAGGCGATGATCCCCAGCGTTCCGGCGGCAATCATCACCGGCATGATGGCCAGCCCGTCGAGCCCATCGGTCAGGTTCACCGCATTCGCCGCGCCCACGATCACCAGGACCCCAAAAACCAGATAGAAGGCCCCGAAGTTGAGCAACACGTCCTTGAAGACGGGCAAGGCCAGTTGGTACTGCAGATCCTCCGGATGTGTCTGGGTGGCGATCCAGGAGGCGGCCAGCGCGATCAGGATGCCCAGTCCCAGCCGCAGCCTGCCCGGGACACCCTTGGTGTTCTGCTTGGAGACCTTGGCGTAATCGTCGGCAAATCCGATGGCTGCAAAACTCAACGTGACGCCCAGGACCATCCAGACATAGGGATTGTCCAGTCGGGCCCAAAGCAGCGTCGCGGTGATCAGAGCGCCGACAATCAGCAGCCCGCCCATGGTTGGCGTCCCGGCCTTGGAAAAGTGTGTCTCTGGCCCGTCATCGCGAATCGGCTGGCCCTTGCCCTGGGTTTTTCGCAGCACATTGATCAGCGGCCGGCCAAACAGGAAGCCGAAGATCAGCGCAGTCAGAAACGCCCCGCCCGCCCGAAAGGTAATGTATCGAAAGAGGTTAAAAACATCTCCGCCATCCGAAAGCGCCGTCAACCAATAGAGCATGCTTGCCTGTCCTACTCATCATATTGTGGGTCGGGATGGCCCATTTTCCGTATGGCGTCAACGATACGCGCCAGACCCATCGAGAGTGAGCCTTTCACCAGAATCACATCGCCACTGTCAAAACGCCCGCGCAGTTCGCGCAGGATGGGCTTGGCGTCCTTGACCGATTGCCCGCGTTTTTCGTCCGGCAGGGCCGCGTGCAGGGCTTTCATCAGCGGTCCGATGCAATGGACGACATCGATCTCTTTCATCGCCGGCAGCGCGGCGAGATCGGCATGCAGCGCTTCGGCCTGCGGTCCCAACTCTTTCATATCGCCCAGAAAGGCGATGCGGCGTCCCTTGGTAAACCGGCCCAGCCCGTCCTTTGTGCGCGCCGCAGCCAGAACCTCAAGCGCCGCGCCCATCGAGGCCGGGTTTGCGTTGTAGGCATCGTCGATCAGTTCAATCGACATCTGCCGATCGACCGGATCCAGAATCACCGTGTCACGCTGTCCACGCCCCGACACCGCCGTCCAGGCCGACAGAGCCAGGACCGCCCTGCCCCGGTCCGCTTTCAGCGCAAAGATCGCCGCCAGCACCGCCAGGGCGTTGATGGCATAGTGACGCCCCTCGGCGCTGATCTTGTAGAGCACGGGCGTGCGCCAGGCGCGCGCCTGAACCACAGTCGCACCCGAGCGGATCTTGACCTGTGCCGCGCGATGGTGGCAGCGCGAGCTTTCCCCAAAGGTGATCACCCGCGCGCCTTGCGCATGCGCCGCCGCGGCAAGGATCGGAAAGGTCGCAATATCTCCGTTCAGCACCGCAATACCGCCCGGTTCCAGCCCGTCGCAGATTGACGCTTTTTCTGCCGCGATCCCATCGATGGACTGGAACGCTTCGAGATGCGCGGGCGCCACGGTTGTGACAACGACCACATGCGGTCGGGCCATCCTGGCCAGAGGCGCGATCTCACCGGGATGGTTCATACCGATCTCGATGACGGCGTATTGCGTGTCCGCCGGCATCCGGGCCAGCGTCAGCGGCACGCCCCAATGGTTGTTGTAGCTGGCCACACTGGCGTGTGTGCGGCCCTGATCGGAGAGCACGGCCGCCAGCATCTCTTTGGTGGTGGTTTTGCCCACCGAACCCGTCACCGCAACGACCCTGGCTTTGGTTCTTGCACGCGCGGCTTGTCCCAGCGCCTCCAGTGCCGCCTGCACATCCTTTACAATCAACAGCGGCGCATCAGCGGCCACGCCGTCGGGCACATGTGTCACCAAGGCGGCGGCGGCCCCGTTTTCCAAGGCCTGCGCCACGAAATCATGCCCATCGCGGGCGGCCTTGAGCGCAACAAAGAGATCGCCGTGCTGCAAAGTGCGGGTATCGATCGAAACGCCAGTGGCCGCCCAGGGCGTTGTCACCTGTCCGTCCGTGGCGGCGGTCGCGTCCTCACTGGTCCAAAGGCTCATGCGCGTCCTCCGTCCAGCGCCGCAACCGAGATCGAGGCCTGTTCCACGTCGTCAAAGGGCACAATCTGGTCGCCCATCACCTGGCCGGTTTCATGGCCCTTGCCGCAGATCAACAGCGCATCTCCGGCGCCCAGCGCATCCACGCCGCGCAAGATCGCTTCGGCCCGGTCGCCGATTTCCCAGGCCTCGGGCGCGCCGTCCATCACCGCAGCCCGGATCACCGCCGGATCTTCGCTGCGCGGGTTGTCGTCGGTCACGATCACCAGATCCGCGGTCTCTGCCGCGGCCTGACCCATCAGAGGGCGCTTGGTGCGGTCGCGGTCTCCGCCCGCACCCACGATGGCCACGAGCCGGCCCAGCACATGCGGACGCAGGGCCCTGATCGCGGTCCTCACAGAATCGGGCGTATGAGAATAATCCACAAAAACAGAGGCCTGGTTGGCACGCTGCGCGGCCATTTGCATGCGGCCACGCACGGTAGTCAGGCTTTCAAGCGTGCCAAAGACATCCTCGGCGGCAGAGCCGCTGGCAATCACCAGCCCGCAAGCCATCAGGACGTTTTCCGCCTGAAATCCGCCGATGAGATTTAGCCGCACCTGATGCGCCGTGCCATGCCAGGAAAACCGCAGATCCTGACCGATGGCATCATAGCGCTGCGCCTGCAGGGCAAGGTCGCCCTGGCCACGACCGATGCTGATCACCTCCTGCCCGCGCGCCGCCGCAATGGCCCGCATTTCAGGCCCGCGTGGATCTTCGATGTTGATGACGGCCGTGCCGTCTTCGGGCAGGACCCGGCGGAACAGCCCGGCCTTGGCCGCGAAATAGGCATCGAAGCTTTCGTGGTAATCCAGGTGGTCCTGCGTGAAGTTGGTGAAGCCGGCGGCCTGAAGTTGCACGCCATCAAGGCGGCGCTGTTCCAGCCCGTGCGAGGACGCCTCCATCGCGGCATGGGTGATCCCGGCATCCGCCGCGCCCGCCAGGACGCGATGCAGCGTGATGGGTTCGGGTGTTGTATGCGCCAGCGGCGTGTCCCAGTCGCCCTCAACGCCCGTCGTGCCGACATTGACCGCCGGATAGCCCAGACCCTGCCAGATTTGCCGGGTGAAACTTGCCACCGAGGTTTTGCCATTGGTGCCCGTGACCGCGACCATGCAGGCCGGTTGCACGCCAAACCAGAGCGCCGAGGTATAGGCCAGCGTCTGACGCGGATCCTCCGCGATCACCAGAGCCGCATGGCTGTCCGCCAGGGCCTCAGCCGCCAGCGTGGCACCCGCAGCATCCGTGAGGATGGCGGCCGCGCCTTTGTCGAGCACGTCGGGAATGTAGGTGGCCCCGTGGACCTGTGTGCCGGGCATCGCCGCAAAGAGATGACCGGCACCCACCTTGCGGCTGTCCACCGACAGGCCGGTGATCATCGGATCGCGCCCGCCCTTTGCCGTCAGGGCCAATTGCGAAAGGGGAACCGACCCCGTCATATCCGTCCCCCAGATTCAGTTTGACGTGAGCTCTATACGCTTCGGAGCGACAGGTTCAACGGTCGGACGCAGCCCCAACAGCGGCGCGACGCGGCCAATGAGTTCGGCGGCCACCGGCACGGCGGTCCAGCCCGCTGTCCGCCGGGTCTCGCCATAGGCCATGATCGACGGCTCATCCAGCGTCAGGATCAGGACGTATTTCGGATCATTGGCCGGAAACAGGCAGGCAAAGGTGGCGATCACCCGGTCCGTGTAATAGCCGCCGTTGGGCTTGGGTTTGTCCGCCGAGCCGGTCTTGCCGCCGACGGCATACCCTTTGACCTCTGCAAAACTCGCCGTGCCTGTCGTCACCACCTCGCGCAGCATCCTGCGCGCGGCATCGGCGGCCTTCTGTGACATCACCCGCGGCCCGAGTTGCGGGCCATCCTGTCTGAGCACCGTCGGGCTGACGTAATGCCCGCCATTGGCAATTGCCGCATAACCGGCGGCCAGATGCATCGGGCTGGTAGAAATCCCGTGCCCGTAAGAGATCGTCACCGTGGACAGATCCGTCCAGCGTTCCGGCAACAGCGGCTTGCCGCCCGCAGCCTCGACAATTTCAAACGGGGTCGGATCGAACATGCCCAGTGAGCCCAGGAAGGCCTTTTGCCGGGTCGACCCGATCTGAAGCGCCAGCCGTCCGGTGCCCCGGTTCGACGACTTCACGATGACATCGGACACCGACAGCGGCCCGTAGTCCTTGTTCTGGAATTCTCGGATCGTGTGCCCGCCAATGCGAAACGGACCTGAGGTGGGCACGATGGTGCCCGCATGCGCCAGCCCCAGATCCACGGCCTGCGCGGCGGTGAAGATCTTGAATGTCGATCCCAGTTCATAAACCCCCTGCACTGCACGGTTGAACAACGGACTGTCGGAGGGATCGCCCTGCGTGGGCGGGCGCGGGCGGTTGTTGGGATCGAAATCGGGCAGCGAGGCGACAGAGACCACCTCGCCCGTGTGCACATCCATCAGGATTGCGCTGGCGCCCTTGGCGTTCATCAGCGCCATCCCCCCCGCCAGCACCCGTTCGGTGGCGGCCTGCACGGTCAGATCCAGCGACAGCGTCAACGGTTTGGAGCCATTGGCCGGATCGCGCAGGTAGCCGTCGAATTGCTTTTCGACCCCGGCAATGCCGATGACCTCGGCCGCTGTCACGCCTTCCTTGCCGAACTGGGTGCCGCCAAGGATATGCGCGCCCAGACGGCCGTTGGGATAGAGCCGCATCTCGCGCGGGCCGAACAGAAGACCGGGATCTCCGGGCCGAAGCCGGGTTCGACGGGCTCTACTACGATGTCGAGCATGATTTCGTTTTGGCGAGGGTCTGAGCATGCCGACCCCATGTATCATCTGCGTGGCCA
>JBCDEC010000054.1:0-21379 GCA_039179965.1 Pseudomonadota bacterium | reverse complement strand
GCTGCGCACAGACGGCGCTGATTACAAATAAACCTTGTGTGGCGGCCGAATCCGCCCAACCCTAACGCATGACGAGTAAGATTTCCGCGCGATTATGACATCGCCCAGGGACCTTTGTTGGATCTGTTCGCCGCAAAGGGCTGCCGGTTTGAGGCAAGAACTCGGCGCGACCCCTTTTGCGGGGGTGGTGTCAAACAATGCCGTCTCAGGCGTGTGAACGAAACTAAAGGGGAGACTTCCACCGATGAAAATTCTCAATAATCACAGGCCCTTTCTAGCTGCAGTGATGGCGACGGCGGCACTTGCCGGTGCCGCAGCGGCAGAAGAGCTGACGATCGGTGTGCGCTCGGGCGCTGAATCAATGGACCCGCATTTTTCGGCCATCGGGATCAACGTGTCGGCTATGAAGAACGTCTACGAGACGTTGACGGCGCGCGACAACAACCTGCAACTCGCTCCGGGTCTTGCGGAAAGCTGGGAGCCGGTGGACGATCTGACGTGGCATTTCAAGCTGCGTGAAGGGGTCAAGTTCCACGACGGCTCGAAGCTGGACGCCGCTGATGTGGTGCATTCGGTCAACCGCATTCCGCTGGCAGCGGGCCCAGATGGCGGTCTTGTGACCTACACGCGCCGGATCGTCGACGCCTCTGTCGTGGATGACCTGACCGTGGCTTTCAAGACCGACTCTCCGGCTGCGACCCTGCCGCTTGATCTGACGCGGCTCTTTGTGATCCCGTCCGAGGTGCCTCTGGACGCGCCGGTGTCCGAATTCAACTCGGGCGCGGCGGCGATCGGAACCGGCCCCTACAAGCTGGACAGCTGGACCGCCAAGGGCGACATGGTCGTCGTGCCGTTCGATGAGTACTGGGGTGAGCCCGCGGAGTGGGACAAGGTTACATTCTCCGAGATTTCCAACGACAGCGCGCGTGTTGCGGCCCTGTTGTCGGACCGGGTCGACATGATCAACTATGTGCCGCCCACCGATGTGACGCGCCTGCGCTCCGAGGACGGTCTTGAGGTCTACTCGGGCCCGTCGGTCTATATCTTCATGCTGTTCCCGGATTACAGCGCAGAGACGCCGCTGGTGCGCGCCAAAGGTGGCGGCCCGATCGACAGCAACCCGTTTCTCGACTTGCGCGTCAGACAGGCGATTTCACTTGGGGTGAACCGCGATGCAATTGCAAGCCGGGTGATGGAAGATCTGGCAACACCGGCTTCGCAGATCATCACCGAAGGGTTCTTTGGCTGGTCTCCGGAGGCGGGAGAGCTGTCCTACGATCTTGATCAGGCCAAGGCGCTTCTGGCCGAAGCGGGCTATCCGGACGGCTTCGAGGTCGATCTGCATTGCACCTCCGACCGGTTGCCGATGGACGGGGACATATGCGCGGCGCTTGGGCCGATGCTGGCCCGCATCGGAATTGACGCAACGGTCAATGCCACACCTCGCGCTGTCTATTTCCCGGCCCAGTCGGGACGAGAATATTCCCTGATGATGAATGGCTGGGGATCCTTGACGGGCGAGGCGTCCTATATCCTGTCGTCGATGGTGCATACCAAGATCGAAGATGGATCCTACGGGGTGTTCAACCACTTCTCCTACTCCAACCCCGATATCGACGCCCTGGTCGAAGAGGCGCTTGGCACCATCGATGCGGACACCCGCAAGAGCCTTCTGGAGCAAGCCATGAAACTGACGATGGATGACCTTATGGCTATCCCGATCGTCAACCTTTCGGCAATCTGGGCGGGGAATGCGGACAAGGTGTCCTACCTGCCGCGCGCAGATGAGGATACCTTGGCGATCAACGCGATCCCGGCGAAGTAACGCCCCATCACAGGCAAACGCGCACCGGCGGCTGCTTCAGCCGCCGGTGCGGCATTTTGAAGGAAACGGCGTCATGATGCGTTTGGCAATTATCGGTCCCGGTCGCTGGGGACGCATCCTGGTTGACGCGGTGCAGGGGCAATCCGACACGGTCACGTTCACCCGGGCCGTGGCGCGCTCCCCGGCGAAGGCGGTGGAGTGGTGCGCGGCAAACGGGCTCGCTCTGGGCGATGATCTGAATGCGGTGCTGGCCGATCCCGACATTGACGGCGTTGTCCTTGCGACGCCGCACTCGCAACATGCCGATCAGATCGCGGCGGCAGCGCGGGCCGGCAAGCATGTGTTCTGCGAAAAGCCCGTCACGCTGACCAAGGCCAGCGCCGAACTGGCCATGCAGGCCATTGGCGACGCCGGCGTGGTGTTCGCCGCAGGTCACAACCGGCGGTTTCTGCCCGCGATCGAGCGCATGTCAGACATGATCCGAAACGGGGATCTGGGCACGCTCCTGCACATCGAGGGCAATATGAGCGGCCATGTCGGGGCACGGTATTCGCCTGACATGTGGCGCGTTGATCCGGTCGAGAGCCCGGCCGGCGGACTGGCGGGATCCGGCATTCATGTGATCGATGCAATGATCCACCTTGTGGGTCCCATCGTGTCGGTGATGGCGCAAAGCGACCGCCTGGTGCACGAGATCGAATTGGACGACACCACAAACATGCTGTTGCGGTTTTCGAACCGCACCACCGGATATCTGACCGCGATGACCGCCACGGCCCCGATCTTTCGGATACAGGTTTTTGGCGACAAGGGCTGGCTGGAGCTGCGCGGCGAAACCAACCTGGCCTGGACGCCGGTCAATGGCATTGCCGAAGTGTGGAGCTTTCCGGCCGTATCGACGGAACGCCTGCAACTTGAGGCCTTTGCCGAGGCGGTGCGAACACAGACGCCGTTCCCGATTTCGCTGGATGACGTGATCAATGGCGTTGCGGTTTTCGAGGCCGTGTCCGCCTCGGTCGCCTCGGGAGGGCCGATCGCCTTATGATCACCTCCGCGCTTCCCTCACGCAATGTGCTGGGCGCGGCGCTTCTGACCGCATCTTGGGTATTTTTCACAACCGAGATGGTGACCGTGCGGCTCTTGTCCGAGGATCTGTCGGTGGCGCAGATCGGGGTCTTTCGGCTCGCCACGCAGATCGTCGCCCTGGCGCCGCTCATCCTGTGGACGCGGGGCGGCGTGATGCGGACGGCCCGTCTGCCGACCCACTTGGCCCGCGCAGCATGCAGTGCAGGTGGAATGGTGCTGTTCTATCTGGCCTTCGCGCTGTTGCCTTTGGCGCTGGCGTCCACCTTGACCTTCCTGCAGGCCATGTTCGTGACGATCCTTGCGGCCCTGCTGTTGGGCGAAGCGATTGGCCCGCGCCGGATTGCCGCCGTGATCGTTGGGTTTGTGGGCGTTCTGATCGTCATGCGACCCGGCGTGGCCCCGGTGGATCCGGGGATGCTGATCGCCATTGTTGCGGCGCTCGTGTCGTCGCTCTTGATGATCCTGACCCGGAGCCTGTCGGCAACGGAGAGCCGGATGACGATCATGCTCTATTCGGCCATTCTGGGTCTGGCGTTCATTGCCGTGCCTGCGGTGATGACATGGCAGGCGATGGAGGCGTGGCACCTGCCGCTTCTGGCGCTGGTGGGTGTTGCCGGGACAACGGGCCAGTTCCTGATGGTTGGCGCCTTTCAGGTGGCCGAAGCCTCGGCGCTGGCCCCTGTGGATTACGTGCGGCTGATCTTTGCGGTGGGCGTCGGATATGTCATGTTTGGCGAAGTGCCTGATCCCTGGACCTGGGCCGGTGCCGCAGTCATTCTAAGCGCGGTCGGCTATGCCACGCACCGTGCCCGCGTCGCCGCGGATCCGGCATCCACCGCCAAACCCCCGAATTCATAGCCAGAAGGAGACTGTGATGGCCGAAAAACGACATCCGACCTATTTGCTGACGCCCGGGCCTTTGACCACGTCGGCCGAGGTGAAGGCGGCCATGCAATTCGACAAGAGCCCGAATGGCCCCGAGATGGTGGCGATGGTGCGGGGCATCCGCGACTACATGGTCGAATTGTCCCACGGCGGGGATCTCTATGATTGCGTACCCGTGCAGGGCAGCGCCACCTACGGTATCGAAGCGGCCTTCAATTCACTGGTGGATCGCAAGACATCACATGTTCTGGTGATCGAGAACGGGTACTACGGTCTGCGCCTGCGCGAGGTCATCGAAACGATGGGCTACTGCGTGACGCGCCACGAAGGCCCGATTGTGCCGCCGGTATCAGGCGCAGATGTGGCGCAGCGGCTGGCCGCCGATCCATCGATCACCCATGTCGCCGTCTGTCATTGCGACACCGGGACGGGCATCCTGAACCCGGTCGAGGACATTGCAGCGGCCTGTCGCGCGCATGGCGCAAAACTGATGATCGACGCGATTGCCGCTTATGCCGGGTTCGAGATCGACGCGCCGGCGCTGGACGTGGAAGCGGTTGTGATCTCGCCCAACAAATGTCTTGAGGCGGTGCCGGGCATCGCGCTGGTTCTGGCCAAGAAGGAAAGCCTGCGCGAGGGCCTCGGCCGGGCAACATCTTCGGTTCTGGATCTGTCGGCACAATGGGCCTTCATGGAAGAGAAGGGATGCTTTCGCACGACGCCGCCGACCCATGTGTTGCTGGCTTTGGCAAAGGCGATCGAGTTGCACAAGGCCGAAGGCGGGATCGCACCGCGTCAGGCGCGCTATGTCCGCAACTGGCGGCGCCTTGTGGATGGTTTGCGCCAGCACGGGTTTTCAACTTTCCTGCCGGATGAATATGCCTCTCCGATCATTGCCACGTTTCACGATCCCGATGACCCGAACTATTCGTTCGATGCCTTCTACAGCGCGATGGAACGGCGTGGCTTCCTGATTTTTCCGGGGCGGCTGACGTCTGAACATACCTTCCGGATCGGCACGATGGGCGATCTGACCGAAGGCGATATCACCCTGATCCTGAACGCGGTGATGGAGTCGATGGAAGAGATCGGCGTGACGCAGTTTGCACCCAAGATGGAGCGTCTCGTCGCCCTTTGAAGCGCGGCTCGCCCCAAGCAATGGCGTACCACAAAGGCGGGCAGGGGCGTTTGCCGGCCCCTTAAGCGTCGTTAAGGTGGCACGATGACAGACGCCCGGGCGCGATTTCGCGCAACTCCGGCGTTTCGTCGCGGCAGCGCTGGGTCGCAAATGGGCAGCGCGGGTGGAAATGGCACCCCGACGGCGGATTGAGCGGCGAGGGCAATTCACCCTTAATCGCCGCGTAGGTCTGCTGACGCCGGTCAATGCGCGGCACATCCGCCAAAAGTGCCTTCGTGTAGGGGTGGTTGGGATCAGAGAAGAGTTCGGCGTTGGGTGCCATCTCGACGACCCGGCCCAGATACATGATCACAATGCGGTCGGCGATGTGATGCACGACGCCAAGATCGTGACTGATGAACAGGTAGGTCAGATCAAAGGTGTCGCGCAGATCCATGAACAGGTTCAGAATTTGCGCCTGAATGGAAACATCAAGTGCGGCCACGGCCTCGTCGCAGACCAGAAACTCCGGATTGACGGCAAGTGCGCGCGCGATCCCGATGCGCTGGCGTTGCCCGCCGGAAAACTGGTGCGGATAGCGCGCCTTGGCGTCTCGGTTCAGCCCGACGCGCTCCAGCAGGTCATCGAGGTAGTCGTCCAGATCGCTTGCCGCGACAAGACCGTGAAAGACCGGTGCTTCTCCGACTGTTTCGACGACGCGTTTGCGGGGGTTGAGCGATGACATCGGATCCTGAAAGATCATCTGGATGCGGATCGATGCATCCAGCGCCTGTTGCGGCGTCATGTCGGCGAAGTCCTGGTCCTTGAACTTCATCGTGCCGTCGCTGGCGGCATGAATCCCGGCGATAACCCTGCCGAGCGTTGACTTGCCGCACCCGGATTCTCCGATCAGCCCGACGACCTCGCCGCGCGCCACCGTCAGATCAACGCCGTCCACCGCGTGAACGACCTTGTCCCGGTAGTTTCCACCGACAAGGTTTATCAGCCGGGCGGCCAGATCAATGGGTTTGGAAAAGCGCTTGGAAATGCCCTGCAGTTCCAGAATTGGCGGCGTGTCGGGTGAGTTGTCTTTCATGATGCGCCCTCTTGGGCGGCGGGCGCCAGCGGGTGATGACACCGCGCGAAATGGCCCGGCTCATGGGCGGTCAGGTCGGGTCTTGTGCGGCAGCTTGCGCTGGCGCGGCTGCAGCGGGGTTGCAGTGGACATCCGACGGGCAGATCCAGCAGCGACGGTGTCATTCCCGGGAACTGCTTAAGCCGGCCACGGGCGCGACCGATCTGCGGGACGCTGTCCAGAAGCCCGCGGGTATAGGGATGCAAGGGGCGGTCCAGCACATTGTCGACGGAGCCGTTTTCAACAATCTGGCCCGCGTACATGACCGAGATTCTGTCCGCCAAACCGGCCACGACCGACAGATCATGGGTGACCCAGACAATCGCGGTGCCGAATTCTGCGGCCAGCGTGCGGATCTCGGCAAGGATCTGGCCCTGGATGGTCACATCCAGGGCGGTGGTCGGTTCGTCCGCGATGATGACGGCAGGCCGGTTCAAAAGCGCGATGGCAATGGCCACCCGCTGCCGCATTCCCCCCGAAAGCTGATGGGGATGCGACCTGAGCCGTTCTTCCGGTGCCGGGATGCCGACCTGTTTCAGGGCCTCCAGCGCGCGGGCCGTCGCCGCCTTTTGCGAGACGGATTCATGGGCATGGATGGCCTCGGTCATCTGGTTGTCGATGCGCAGCACCGGGTTCAGTGTCATCATCGGATCCTGAAAGATCATCGACATCTTGCTCCCGCGCATGGCCTGCATGGCTCTTGGCGGCAGACCGACGATGTCCTGCCCTTCGATCCGGATGCTGCCGCCGACAACGCGCCCGGGCGGGTCGACAAGGCCGAGGATGGAAAACCCGGTGACCGTTTTGCCGGACCCGCTTTCGCCGACCAGCCCCATGATTTCGCCGCGCTTGACCGAAAAGCTGACGCCGTCCACGGCCTTGACGACACCTGCCTTGGTAAAAAAATGTGTCTGGAGGTCGCGGACCTCAAGCGCGGGTGTTTCAGTCTCACTCATGTATTGAGCCGCGGGTTGAGCACGTCGCGCACCCGGTCACCGACCAGGTTGATCGAGACAATGGTGATCAGCAAAGCAATACCGGGATAGGTCGAGATCCAGAACCGGCCCGAAAGCACGTATTCGAAGCCATTGGCAATCAGCAGCCCGAGGCTGGGCTGCGTCACCGGCATGCCAAGTCCGAGAAACGACAGGGTCGCCTCAAGCGCGATGGCATTGGCGACCTGCACGGTGGCGACGACAATCAGCGGGGCCATGCAGTTGGGCATCAGGTGGCCAAAAATGATCCGGGAGCGCGACAGGCCCAGGCAGCGCGCGGCTTCGATGTATTCGCGACGGCGTTCCACAAGTGCGGCGGACCGGACGGTGCGCGCGAAATAGGCCCATTGGACCGCGACCAGCGCGATGATGATCTTGTCGATGCCCTGTCCCAGAACCGCCAGCATGATCAATGCGATCAGGATGGCCGGGAACGACAGCTGGAATTCGACAATCCGCATGATGATGGTGTCGGTGCGTCCTCCGAAAAAGGCGGCTGTGAGGCCGACCGTGGTGCCCACGGTCAAGGCGACGACCCCCGAGACCACACCGACCCCCAGACTGATGCGCAGCCCGTAGATGATGGCGGAGAACAGATCGCGCCCCTGTCCATCGGTGCCCAGCCAATGGACCATGCCGGTCATGCCTGTCTCGCCGGGCCTGAGGCGGCTGTCCATCAGATCCAGGCTGGCCAGATCATACGGGTTGGTCGGGGTCACAAAGGGCGCGAACACGGCGGCAAGCAAGATCACCACGCAGCTGATGAGCGCGATGATCGCAATCGGGCTTTCGGCGTAAGTTGCCGCGAATTTGGCAAAGCCGGTCTTTTCATGTGCGGCTTTGGGCGCGCTTTCGGTGCTGGGAGAATGGTCGGTTTCAAGGCTCATTCGTCCATCTCCGTCAGGCGCACGCGCGGGTCGATGAACGAATAGGTGATGTCCACCAGCAGGTTGATGACCACGAACATCAGCACCGTCAGCATGAGGTAGGCAACGATAATGGGCCGGTCCAGAAGGTTGATTGAATCGATGATCAGCTTGCCCATGCCGGGCCATGAAAAGATCGTTTCGGTCACCACGGCAAAGGCGATGACCGTGCCAAGTTCCAGCCCCAGAACGGTGACAATCGGGATCAGGATGTTGCGGAAGGCATGAACGAAAACAACCCGTTGCACCGACAGCCCCTTGGCATGGGCGAACTTGATGTAATCCTGTTGCAGGGTTTCGCGCATGCCCGCCCGCGTCAGCCGGATCACCAGCGCGATCTTGAACAGGGCCAGGTTCAGCGCCGGCAAGAAGAGATGGCGCAGGCCGTCCCAGGTCAGAAAGCTGACCTCGACCCCGAGCACCGATACGGTGTCGCCACGCCCGCCCGAGGGCAGGAGTCCCCAATGGACCGCAAACAGCACGATCAGCATCAGACCCACCCAGAACGAGGGCAGGCTGAATCCCAGAATGGAGGCCGACATGATCAGCTTGGAGAACCATGCGTCCGGCCAGTAGCCTGCGACCATGCCAAGGGGGATGCCAAACACCATGGCCAGCACCAGCGATGATATCGCCAGCTCCAGGGTCGCGGGCATCGCTTCCAGAATGAGCTTCAGGGCCGGTTCGTCATAGATGAACGAATTTCCCAGATCGCCCTGGAGGGCGCGCAGAATGAAGTACCCATATTGCTCAAACACCGGTTTATCGAGGCCCAGCTTCTCGATCGCCTGCTGCTTGATCTCGGGCGTGGCGTCCGGGTTGATCAGGATCTCTACCGGGTTGCCGATGGCATAGACGCCCAGAAAGACAATCAGAGACATTGCGAGAATGATCACAAGTCCCTGCATCATCCGGCGAACCAAAAACAATGTCATTCGTCGGTCGTCACTTTATTTCCCCTGGCTGCGTGCGTCCCGTGCGTGTTCTGCCGAATGCGGCACATGCGCAGCCCTTGACGTTTGCTTGTCAACGCTGTGCGATTGTGTGGGTCGCTTCGCGATGCTGCAATCACTTTCTGTTCCTTTGACACATTGGATGACCGACAATGCGACTTCATGGGCGATCTGCGATCATTACCGGGGGCTCCTCGGGGCTTGGGCGGGCCATGGCCCGATGTTTTGCGTCCCAGGGGGCTGCTGTCACCATCGCCGATCTGGAGACGGAGCCGCGCGAGGGCGGCGTGCCTACGGTTGAGCTTATCACACAAGACGGCGGGCAGGCTGACTTTGCCCATTGCGACGTTTCGGATTGGGACGCGGTCGATGCCACAGTGTCCGCTCACGTGGCGCGTCACGGGCGGCTGGACGTGATGGTCAACAATGCGATGACCACGCGCTACCCGCCGAAACCGCTGCTGGAAACCTCGATCGAGCAATGGCAGGCGGTGCTTGATGTCAATCTGACCGGGGTCTTTCTGGGCTGCAAGCGGGCCGTTGCCCAGATGGTCGAGCAGGAGGTGATTGGCGAGGTGCGCGGGCGCGTCATCAACATCTCGTCCCAGCTGGGCATTCGCGCGGCGCCGGGCAACTGCACCTATGGTGTCTCCAAGGCGGGCGTCGATTATCTGACGCGCTCGGTGGCGCGCGACTATGCCGACCAGCGCGTCATGGTCAACGCCATCGCGCCGGGCAAGATGCTGACCGGCAAGACCGGCCCGGCGATTGCCCCCGAGGTGATCGCCTTTTCCCAGTCGCGCACGCCGTGGCCTCGTCTGGGCCGGCCCGAGGACGTGGCAGGTGCCGCGCTTTTTCTGGCCAGCGACGACGCCAGCTTCATTCAGGGCGAGACGCTGGCGGTGGATGGAGGCTGGCTCTCCAGTTGAAGCCGGGCAGGATCATGACCAGCGCGGCAATCACCAGGAGCAGCGCCAGCACTTCGAAAAGTCCCACGGTTTCGCCCAGTATGAGCGCGGCAAAATAGACGCCAAGGGGCGGGACCAGCAAGGTCCCCGTCGAGGCCAGCGACGCGGGCAACCGCCGGACCACCGCAAACCACACGGCCTGGCAGAAGATCATTGGGATCAGCGCGGAAAAGGCCATTGCACTGCCGGTGCGCATGTCGATGTTTTTGAGGGTTGCGGGCTCGCCGACCGTGACGGCGGCCAGGATCAGAGGGCCGGAGGCGATCAGGAATTGCCACCCCGACAGCTCCAGAACGCCCATCTTCCAATCCACCGACTTCACGATGACCGTGGCCACCCCCCAGCAGATCGCGCCACCGATCATCAGCAAGGTCCCCGTCATCTCGGACCCCAGGGACTCGAATGCGGGCCACAGCAGCAGCCCCATCGCCACCATCCCCAGGGCAAGACCCAGGCCCCGCCTCAGCGTCACGTGTTCCTTCAGAAAGAGGATGGACAGCAGCGTCGCCCAGACTGGCATGGTAAAGCCCAGAACCGCGGCGCGTCCGGCTTCGACCATGGCGATGCCAAAGCCGGAAAAGGCATTCCACAGAACGCCTTGGAACAGGGTCAGCCACAACAACGGGCGCAGATCAGACGCAGGAATGGCAATCGAGCGCCCCGCAAGATGCGCCACCAGAAGGCAGCCCAGACCGCCCACCAGCACGATCACGGCGCGAAACGTCCAGGGTTCGACGGCGGTCAGCCCAATCTTCATCATCGGCCAGTTCAGCGCCCAGAAAACTGCCAGCATAACCACGGTGACGCCTTGCATGACCGGGTTCATCGCCGTCTAATCGCCCGCATGCGCATTCTCATCATTGATCCCCAATTCGAAGCAGACCCCGATGTCGAAAGGGCCGTGGCCGGCCCGGAGGCGGACCTCGTGGTCTGGCGTACGATGGAACGAGGCTTTCCGCCAGTGTCCGAATTCGCCGCCTGCGATGCGCTGGTCAATTGCCGCAGCCGCAATGCGATCACCCGCAAGACCGTGGCACATATGGATCGCTGCCGCATCGTCAGTCAGGCCGGTGTCGGGTTCAACCATATTGATATCGCCGCCTGCGCCGAGCGCGGCATCCCCGTTTGCAATGCCCCTGACTACGGAACCGAAGAGGTGGCGGACCATGCGGTGACACTGGCCATGTGCCTCGTTCGCGGTATCGTGGCCTATGATGCCAAGCTGCGCACACGCAGCATTGGCTGGGATGCGCGCGCCCAGAAAACCGTCCGGCGCAGTCGCGGCATGACCTTTGGCATTCTGGGAATGGGGCGGATCGGCACGGCGGCCGCGATGCGCGCGCGCGCCTTTGGCTTTGCGGTCGCCTTCCACGATCCCTACCTTGCGCCCGGTGTCGAGAAATCGTTTGGGTTCACCCGCGCAGAAACCCTGCGGGACCTGATGGCGATGAGTGACGTATTGAGCGTGCATACGCCACTCACGCCCGAAACATCGGCGATTATCGACACCGAAAGTCTGGCACAGGCCAAGCCCGACATGCTTCTGGTCAACACGTCGCGCGGCGGCACGATGGATCTGGATGCGGTCGAGGCGGCGTTGCGCTCCCGGAGCCTCGCGGGCGCCGCGCTGGACGTGCTGCCACAGGAACCGATCGACTATCAGCATCCTCTGATGGCGGCCTTCGAGGCGTCGGAGCCGTGGCTGGATGGCCGCCTGATCGTGACCCCGCATGCGGCGTTCTACAGCCCTGCCTCGGTCATCGACATGCGTCGCATCGCGGTGCAGAACGTGGTGACCTACCTGCGTCACGGGCGCCTGCGCTCTTGCGTCAATGCCGACCTGTTGCGCGATGGCCCGGCCAAAGACACCGCCGTGTCCGGCTTTGTGGCGAATTACGGCCCTGCACCGATCCCTGGTGGATGAGCACTTTCGGGCCGCAGGGCGTTTTATGTGTCGGACCGGCTGGCGTGGAACGCCGCGATGGTGTCGGCGTTGGGCGGATAGGTTGTGGCCAGGGGCGCGCCCTCTTGCAGACGTCTGGCGCAGAATGCCTCAAGCTCTTCGCGTTCGCGGGCCTTGGCAGCGACCTCGGTCACAATGGCTTGCGGAATCGTGGCGACGCCATTGCGGTCGCCGATCATGACATCGCCCGGAAAGATCGCAACGCCGCCGCAGCCGATGGGGGCATTCAGGTCCGTGATATGGCGGTGCGACGTGAAGGGCAGAGAGGCGTCGCCCGCCGCATAGACCGGCAGGCCAATGGTTTCGATGGCCGCGCGGTCGTTCACGCCGCCATCCACGACAATACCGGCAACGCCGCGCACCTTGAAGGCCGTGGCCACCATATCGCCCAAAAGTGCGGTTTCGGTGACGCCTGCGGCCTCGCAGACCAGAACCTCGCCCTGTCCGGCTTCGTTGAAGGCCCGCCCCTGAAGGTTGTCGGCCTTGCCGTCGGCAATGGCAGAGCGCATGTCTTCGCGGATCGGGATGGTGCGCATCGTCATCGCGGGGCCGACCATGACCGGGGCCCTGGGCGCCAGCGGTGTCACGCCGCGCAGAAACACGTTTTGGAACCCCATCCGAAAGAGCGTCGACACGACGGACGGCACCGAACAGCCTTCCAGCAAGGCGCGGATATCAGCGTCAAGGTGGTGAGTCATGTCGGCCCTCCGGTCCGGGATGTTCAAGGGGTGCAGGCACAGGTCCCGCAGGACTACAGGAGAGAACATGACCAGATACGGTGCTGAATTGAAAGAACTTTGGCCGCTGGAACGGGATATGATTTTTCTCAACCACGGCTCCTACGGTGCGACACCGCACGACGTTCTGGCCGAGCAGGCCACGTGGCAGCGTCGGCTGGAGGCGCAACCCTGCCAGTTCATCAACACCATTGCCCCGGCCGCGATCCGCACCGCGGCCACGGCGCTGGCGGATTTCGTGGGCACCCGGGCCGAGGATACGGTGTTCGTGGAAAACACGACCGCTGGTCTGAACGCGGTTCTGCGGTCGGTGCCTCTTGAAGAGGGGGACGAGATTGTCATCAGCGACCACATCTACAACGCGACCCGCAACACGGTGACGTTTGTGGCAGAGCCCGCGGGCGCCAAGGTGGTTGTGGCAGAGATCGGCCTGCCGGTTGCGGATGACGACCAGATTGTCGACGCGGTTCTGGCCGCGCTCAGCCCGGCGACCCGGCTTCTGGTCATTGATCACGTGGCGTCCATCACCGGGGTGGTCTTTCCGGTGGCGCGCATCGCTGCGGCTGCGCGCGCTCAGGGGATCGCGGTGCTGGTCGACGGGGCGCATGCGCCGGGGATGCTGGATCTGGACGTGCCGTCGCTGGGCGTCGACTGGTATGTGGGCAATTGCCACAAATGGCTCTGTGCTCCGAAAGGGGCGGCATTCCTGTGGGCGGACCCGGCATGTCAGCTGGGCCTGCATCCGACCGTGATTTCACACGATCTGGGCAAGGGGTTCACCTTCGAGTTCGACAAGATCGGCACCCGCGATGCCTCGGCCTGGCTGTCGGTGCCCGCAGCGATTGCCTTTCACCAGAAGCTGGGCGGGCCTGCGTTGCGGCGGCGCTGTCACAATGTGGCGGTGGCCGAAGGTCGGTTGCTGGCGGCCCGTTGGGGCACCGACACCGGCGCTGCGGACGCGCTGTTCGGGACCATGTCCACGGTGCGCCTGCCCGCGGGATTGCCCGTGGATCGCGCGTTATCCGAGCGGATGAAGGGCTGGATCTGGGACCAGCACCGGGCCGAACTCCACATCATGCCGTTTGCAGGAGCCTATTGGACCCGCCTGTCGGTGGCCGCCTATACCAGCGAGGACGACTGCCGCGCGGTCGGGCCGCTGATCGAGGCTGCCATGGCCACGATCTGACACGCAAGGGCGGACCGCCTATGGGTCTGCAATCTCGTCGATCAACTGATCCAACTGCGCCCCGAGCGCGTCCGGCGCGTTAAGCAGCACATCCAGCGGCACCTTGCCGAGGTCGGGCAGAAGGCGGGCATAAAGCTCTTGTCGCAGACGGGTGGCCAATGCGGGCGGGCGCGACAGCAGCGCCTTGACCAGCCGCATCATCCGGGCGTCGGTGAACACCCGATCCCAGGCCAAGCGCTCGGGCCCGAAGTTGAACGGGGCCGGCACAGGGCGCGGGGCGTCGCGCAAGACCGCGGTTTCGGCAGGATCGACCGCGCCGGCGCGAATGACGACGCCGTAGTCGGTCCGGGCGTCTTCGACACTGATAAATCCGGCGCTGGTATCGCGCAGCACCGCGTCAATCGGGCGTTCAAACGGATCGCCGTAGCCGCCACCGCCCGCGCTCATCAGCGTCACGGTATCGCCGTGCTCCGGTTCGACCATCGAGATTTTTCCAAGCTCCTGTTCGCCGGGTCGCCCAAGGTTCAGGACAACCCGCGCAGGCGTGCCGGGCAGGCCACCCTGCAAACCGTAGGGACGAAAGATATAGCGTTCCAGCCCGCGTCCCAGAACAGCGCTGCCCGGCTTTTCGATCTGCATTGTAAAGACGAGCCCGGTGCCACCGCGCCACTTGCCCGGGCCGCCCGATCCGGCGCGCAGGCCGTAATGGGTGACGATGGCGCCGACCTCGGCCTCGCTGGCCTCGGTCGGGGTGTTGAAACAATTGGCCAGGCTGGAATCGCGGCCGTCCACTCCGTCGGCCCCCTGCCGCGCGCCGGTGCCGCCGACCAGTGACTGCATGACCTGGACCCGACGGGTGCCAAGGGACGCATCAAACTCAGCCAGCACCGTGGGGACAACCGTCCCACCCGATGGCGCGGGAATGAGCGCGGGTGCGGCCAGCGCCAGGCAGCCGGTCAGCACATCACCGACACGGATGGCCGGGGCCGACCGGATGCCCACCGCCGCAGGGATGATCGGGTTGAGCAAAGAGCCTTCGGGCACCGCCACGGTGATCCCTTCAAACACGCCGTGGTTCAGGGGTATGGTCTGGTCATAGCTGGCCACGAATTGCATCAGTCGCAGGGTCAGCCAGGGATGCCGGATGCCGCCTGTCGGCACGTTGTAGGCGGCGGGAACCTGCGGATCGGTCCCGGTGAAATCCAGGTGCACCTTGCCCTGCGCCACGGTCATGTTGCAGCGCACCCGGATAGGGATCTTGCTGACGTAGTCGTCGTCGAGATAGTCCCAGAAGGTGTAGGTGCCGTCCGGGATGCGCCGGCGAACCTGTGTGGCCTTGTCTTCTGCATAAGCGGCGAGCGCGTGCTGTCCGGCTTCGAACACCTCGACACCGTGGCGCGCGATCAGGTCCGCCACCTGTCGGGCGCCGGTGTCCAGCGCCGTAAGCATGGCCTGTATGTCGCCCATGTTCGCATCAGGCATCCGGCAATTCGCGCGATAGAGCGTGACGACGTCAGCGTTGATCTTCCCGGCCTTGACCAGCTTCAGCGGTGGCAGGATCAAGCCCTCCTGAAACAGCTCGTCCAGATCGGGCGCGATGGACGAGGGCACCATGCCGCCGATGTCGGATGTGTGCACGAAAGCCCAGCCCACGGCGACGATCCGGCCCGCGTGGAAATAGGGCCGCAAAAGCTGCAGGTCGGGCATGTGCGAGGACAGGCCACCTGAGGCATATGGATGGTTGGTGAGAACCACGTCGCCGTCTTCGAACGGAGCCGTCGCGCGCAGCGCTGGCCCGGCGTCGAGATCGAGAAAACCCGAAACGCCAAGCGCTGTGGGATAGCCAAAGAACTTGCCAGCGGGCGTGGCCAGGGCGGTGCCGAAATCGGCGGCCTCGCGCACATAGGTCGTGCGCGCGGTGCGCGACAGGGCGATCCCCATCTCTTCGGCCGCGGCGCGGAACTGGTGGCCCAGGATCTCCAGCGTGACCGGATCGATCCGGGGCGGTACGGGTGGCGCGGCGGGGGCGTCCTTCATGGGGCGATCGGCGCGCCGTCCACGCGCCAGGCCACGCCGTCGATGACCGCCGGATAGCGCGTCATGACCCGGGCGTCATGACCGGGAATGACGGCATCGGCACTGCCGGCCACGGCCAGCAGGCGCTGATAGCCGGCGAGTTCGTCGCCAACGTGGAAGGCAGGCGGGAAGGGGCGGCCGGTCTCCAACCCCTCGTAGAACACAGCGCTGTCGGAGGCGAGGATCACCGGCCCGCGCGCGGTGCTCACCACCAGCGCCTGAATGCCCGCGCAATGGCCGCCGATGTGCAAAAGCTGCAGACCCGGCGCAAGACGGCTGTCGCCCTCGTGCCAGACCAGACGTTCCGCAAAAATCCGGTCGACCATGATCTTGATGTCCTCCGCGCCATAGCCTGCGCGCAGATGCCGGTGTCGCATCCACGGGCCGGTGACATAGGCCATTTCGGTGGCCTGAACATGAAAGGTGGCATTGGGAAACAGGTGGTGGTTGCCGGCATGATCGTAGTGCAGATGCGACAGGACCACGGTGTCGATCCGGTCGGGATCGCTGCCCAGCTGGCGGATCGCTTCGCTCGGGCAGATCAGGAACTCCCGGGCGCGTGCCTCTGCCACGTCGGGGTTGAAACAGGTATCGACCACAACCACGCGGTTGTCATTGCGCACCAGCCAGACGTAATAGGCCATCTCCATCGGTCCGTCATGGGGATCGCCCCCGATGAAGCTCTCCGAGCGTTTGCGGACCGACTTGCCATAGCGAATGGCGTAAATCTCGTAGGGGGCCTCGCTCACAAGGTCAGCCCTCCGTCGACGGTGATCGTGGTGCCGGTGATGTATCCGGCGGAGGGGCCGGACAAATAAAGAGCGGCTCCGGCGATCTCGTCGGGCATGGCGATCCGGCGCATCGGTATCAGGTCGAGCTTTGCCTGCCTGAATGCCGGATCGGCGAGGGCGGCGCGGTTGAGGTCGGTCTCAACGGTTCCGGGGGCAATCAGGTTGACGGTGATGGCCTTGTCAGCCAGCTCTTGCGCCATGGCGCGCGCCAGCATGCGCACGCCACCCTTGGACGCCACGTAATGCGCCAGATGCAGCGTCGGATGGTCCTGATTGACCGAAGAGACAAAGACGATGCGGCCCCCGTCTGCGTTTTCGAGCATGGCGCGTGCCGCTTCCTGCCCGATACAGAAGGCCCCGCGCAGGTTCACCGCATGCACGCGATCCCATTCGGTGTCGTCGATCTCAAGAAACGGGACGCGCGCCAGCGTGGCGGCACAATGCACGACGATGTCGAGCCCGCCCATGACAGCCGTCGCATCGCGCACCACGTGCCGGGCCGCATCGGGATCGCGGAAGTCAGCCTGCAGGCAGTGCGCAGATCCCCCGTTTCGGGTGATGTCTCGAACCAGAGCCTCGGCCTCGGTCGGGTTGTTCAGATGATGGACCGCCACCTGCGCACCGGCGCCCGAAAGGGTTTTGGCCACCGCGCGGCCGATCCCGTCCGTGCCCGCCCCGGTGACCAATGCGCGTTTTCCCGTCAATTCCATCTTTTGTCCTTCCGGACAGGGCGTTTGCATTTCCGCCCTGACCGCCCGAGGGTATGCCGAAAGAGCCCTTTGCGGAAAGGAACCATTTCATGGCGGCGCCTCAACTGATCGATCCCGACCTGAAACAGCGCCTGATGCAGCTGCCCGTGCCGACGATTACGGCAACCCTTGCCGCGAAAGGGATTGCCAACGGTTTTCTTGCCGGCCTCATGCCGCTGGACGCGGGCAATGCGAGATTTGTGGGCACGGCCTATACCCTGCGCGCGCTGCCGCTGCGCGAGGATTTGCTGCGCGCTGTTGGGGCTGGCGCGGCTCCGAACCTGCACCGTCAGGCAATGCGCGAGGTCGAGGCGGGCCAGGTGCTCGTCACCGACAGTGGCGGGGATGCCGGGATTTCGTTTTTTGGTGAACTGATCTCGACTTTTTTGGCGCGCAAGGGGGTTGCGGCGATTGTCACCGATGCGGGCATTGCCGATGTGGCCGATGTCATGGCCACGGGGCTGCCGGTCTTTTGCCAGGGGTCCGCGCCGATCCCCGGCACTGCGCGCCGGGTTGTGGCGGATTTGCAAAGACCGGTGGATTGCCGGGGCGTGACCGTCTGCCCGGGCGACGTGCTCGTGGGGGATGCCAACGGGGTTGCGGTGATCCCACGGGCCATGGCCCAGGAGGTGGCCGAGGCCGCCGCCGACAAGGAGCGGCTGGAGCGGTTCCTGCTGGAGCAGCTCAAAAACGGCGCCCCGCTGGACGGCACCTACCCGCCGGATGCAGAGATGATGGCGGCCTACCGGGGTGCCGTCGAGAGCATGTAAGATTTTGATTTATATTAATTATTTTTCAAATAATGGTGCCTCACCCCAGTACCCCCCCTGCAAAGGCGGCGACTGCCCCGGAACAGACAGCAAACTTCTGTGTCATTGGCTCACCACTTAACATAGCAGTGCGAACAGGATTGTTGCCTCGTGCCGCGCCAGCGCAACTCCTGTCGCAATGCTGTGGGTTGGCCGATAGTCTTCTTGTCGATTTATCGATAGCTTGACGCTTGTGCCAATCGCCTTGGCATCCTCGGCGCCCCAATCCGAAGTCAAGCAGTTTGAGCGACCAAACGATCTTGGCGCAGGCACTACACAGCAACGTCTCCAAGTGGACTAAGACGCGTTCTCATGGCGGTTCGCCTGGAGCGACGCCGATCTGAGCCTGACGAAGGGCGTCTTCTGGAGTCGTTTCAGCTGGCCGGGGATTTAGTTTTGTCGACGGCCACCGTCAAAGCCTGATGTCGGCCGGTGTCTTCACATGCGGCCTGCTCGTCTCGCGCATCGGCGCACCCTTTGGGGATCCCTGAAAGACCACGTTCCTGGACGGGACAGTGTGTCTCTTTGACCGCATGGTCAAGCCGGACCGGAGGCGACCGGCACCGGCCATGGACGCGAACCGAGATCCCGGATCGGTGTTCATGATCCCCGGCTGTATCGCCTTCCGTGGTGTCGTTTGGCCCCTAATTGCAGGATTGCGTCCGTTTCTGACTGCTTGGGCACCTAATTTGCGAGTCACTCAAAGCTGCAAGAAAACCGGCAACATGCGTGCTGTCCAGCTGCTGTTGGGTCACACCAACATGGACAGCACTGTCAGGTGTCTTGGCGTTAAGTTGGGGGATGTTCTTGCGATCTCAGAAGAAATTGAAATCTGAACATCCGTGCTGCCATACCCACCACCCTTGCCGATCCTTTCGCCTGCCCCAAGGATGCGGCGGTTCAGGCCCGCATGACGGACATTCGACAAAAGAGCTCAAACCGGTAGTCTCACGTCATCCACTCCACTCTGCAGAGCCGCGATGCACATCGATCAATTCTCCACTGTACGGCTTTCGGTTCAGAACTGGCTGCCCAATTTAGACAACGTGCAAACGCGGCAAGCGCTGGAACAAAGTTTGTCGGCGATCCTGTCCGACCGTGTCCTCGAGCACTTGCCGACACCTCTTCAGCTAGAGTATCCGAAAGGGGGCGTATCGACCTGGATTGACGCACGGGCAAAAGAAAGCGAGGTGCTGCTCGTCAGCTGGAAGCAGAGCAAGACACTGGTCGGCCTGCTGATCCTGGCTTCAGGCGGTGGAGCAGCGGAAAGGCCTTTAGTTCACATTGGCTACTTGCTCGCCGAAACAGCATGGGGTCAGGGAGTTGCGTCCGAGCTTTTGAGAGGCCTTGTTGCTGCCGTGAAAAAAGAAGGCCCGGCGCGGTTGGTGGGAGGTGTGTGCCGCAACAACCCAGCGTCTGCGCGGGTCCTCCAAAAAACGGGTTTCGTTCTCAGTCCGGATATCTCGACAGCCGATACGGAGATGTTCGTCTGCGATGTCGGATAGGCAGACATCGACGAAACCGGTATGGCTCGGGGCCGTCATGCGGCGGCGCAGCGCCATCGAAACCACCTTTGAACGGCTCTCCGGCAGGGACGCCCCTTCTGCCGATTGCTGACTGACGCGAATGCTTCAGTCGCAGCGTGCATAGCGGGCCTTGGGCGTACCTGCACACGTTTCACAGTTCCAAATGACCGGCGAGCGGACAAGCCGCCAACGCGCCGCATTAGGGGCAAAAGCCCGGTCACAACAGGTCTATCGAGGTGTTCAGCAGACGGTTTCACCAAGAGTGTCTCAAGTACTCCAAGGTTATACATTTCTGCGCTGTTGTTTTACGGAGCCCTGCCCATAAAATGCAGGCTTTAGAGAAAGTACCTTGATACTTCCATTGCTGTTGTTGCAACGTCACACACAGTCGCGAGTATTGCTCACCACTCGTAAGCACGCATCAGTATTTTTTATACATAAATTTTGTTCTAGCTGTTCCCAGTACGGCTGTTGGAGTCGGAGTCTCAGTAAAGTCATCAACAGACTTTTCACGGAGACCCCGACCCCACCAGCTGAACAAGCAACTCCCACAATGAACGGTTAATTTAGAAGGCAAAGTTTAACGTCCCACAAAGCACAGGGACGGCCGCCCTGCTCAGGTCACAACTAGTTGCCAGCCAACCTACATTGGGTAAACTATTGAGCGCCGGAGCGTCTCAGGGGACCCGATCCCCAGCCTGGACATGCACTGCCACAGCATGTTTCAGAGCTATGGGCAAGAGCCCAACGCTCTACCAACTGAGCTACCAGGGCGGCATTGCTGATTTACTCTGCGCCACCAATCTGAAAGTACCCCCCTGTGATCACAGCCTGCCCTTGTTTGAATTCCCTTGCGATTGATATATTTTATTTTAGGTTAGGCCTTTCCGACCACCTGAGTGATGTGCTTCAAATATCGCTTCGACCAGACTTTTAACAGGTGATTCGAGTTCATTATATTCCTCCTCATTGGGCAGAATCTTTGATGATATCCGTGGCAGCAACATGTGTAATTAATCACTAGTACACACCCGAAACAGGCCAATCGCCCACATCCAGCTCCATAAATGATGTATTCAGAAAAAAGTTTCGAATTAGTCCAGCCAGTCCTGCCAGCTTGCCCTGGCTCAAAATATTCCAGAAAGATGACTTTTTGGACTCGACTCAATGTCGTTTTACGACTTCAAAGAAAAAGCAGACTCACTCAGACTCCAGCATTGATGCTGAGCAGGACGGAGAACCCATTTCGGTACTCAGTTACCAATGATGCCATCCGAATGTCCGCAATAGACCGCTATTACCCACATATTCGTCAAAGAGGCGGTGCAGATATCCTAGTTTACGGGATCCTCACTTTTCTTACATACATCTAGCCTGAAATGCTGGCTTGAAAGCTCAGGTAAGCTAGTCTATCTGAGAAATGAATGCAAAAGTATGCGAAAGTAGGATGGAGGGATATCAGCATCTGCGCCTGGCCATACTTTCTAGGCAAGCCATATGTGCTACTTACACAGTGCACGCATCTCCTGTGATCGATGTGTAGGCAGGTGCTTACTGTAAACTGATCAGTTTGCAACCTTCACCATATGGTAAGGTCACTAGGGTCTACAAATCTGCCATCTCGAAATGTTGATTCTGTTGACCTAAGGTAT
>JBCDEC010000053.1:0-21399 GCA_039179965.1 Pseudomonadota bacterium | reverse complement strand
CGCCTGCGCCCATATTCACGGTGCAGACGGCTTCATGAATGATGCCTGCCGACACCTTGTCCGGCGTCCGCGCCGCCAGATCCGCAGCGCGCGCGGTCCAGGTAAAGGCCTCTGTCACCTGCGCCTGTGTGAACCAGTACCACTGCAAAGCGCGCAGAAACCGCGCGACGCGCGCCGCATCCTCGATCTCCAGCGAGTAGTGGAGCGCCGCCCGGATGTTGTCGACTTCCTCGACCAGCTTGGTCACATGCACGCGCTGATCGTGGCGCAGCGCATTGGCGCCGCTCTTCTCGGCAATGTCGGCGTAGTGATCGCAGTGCAGCGCCTGCATTTCATCATGCGCCCCACCCTTCTGAAGTTTCTCGATGGCAAACTCGCGGATCATGTCCAGCATGACAAATCTCGGCTCACCGCTGCTGGTGCTCCGCTCAATCAGGCTTTTGCTGACCAGCGAGGCAATGAGATCCATCGGGTCGCCGGCATAGCCGTCCACACCTTCAAGAACGTCTTCGCCGTCGCGAAAGCGAAATCCGCCCGCAAAGACGGCCAGGCGGTGGAAGGCATCACGCTCTTCCTCGTCGAGCAACTCGTCGCTCCATTCAATGGCCCCACGCAGCGTGCGGTGGCGGGCGACATCCTTGCTGGAGCTGCGCAACAGCTTGAACCGTTCATCCAGCCGGGCCAGCAGTTCACCGGGTGACAGCAAGATCAGGCGCGCGGCCGCCAGTTCCATCGCCAGCGGCACGCCCTCCAGGCGCCGCACGATCCGCACGATCGTGTCAAGCGTCTCGGGCGTGGGCTTGAAGTCGGGATCCGCTTCCAGAATCCGGTTCACAAAGAGCCTTACGGCGGGGTTCTGATCGGCATCCGGCTGGCCCGGTTCAGGCAGTTCAAGCGCCCCGACCCGCACCAGTTTCTCGCTGTTGAGCCCCAGCGCGGAGCGGCTGGTCACGACGATGCGCAATTGAGGGCAACGGTCAATCAGATGACCAACGGCGGTGCGGGCCTCCAGCAGATGTTCCATCGTATCGAGCACCAGCAAACGCCGGTTCACACCGATATCGCCGACGATATCGTCTTCGAGCGGCCGGTTGGGGAAATCCCTTACGCCGATCGCCTGCGCGATCGAGGGAAAGACGAACTCCGGCTCGCTCACCCCGCTGAGATCGACGAAATGCACGCCATGGGGAAAGGCGTCACGCTCAATCTCGGCCAGACGGTGGGCAATCGAGGATTTGCCAATACCGCCGGGTCCAAGAAGCGTCAGCAAACGACCCGTGTGGTTGTCCAGCAGATCGCGCAGGGTCTCCAGTTCAGTGTCGCGCCCGACGATGGTCGTCTGGAGCGGTGTGAGGTTGTCATGGCGCGAGTCAAGTGAGCGAACCGGTTTGAAATCGCGGTCAAGCCCGGAGGCCTTTACCCCAAAGAGCACCTCGGGATAGCGCAGGTCCTTCAGCCTATGCCGCCCCAGGGGTTCAAACGAAAAGCCCAATCCGGTGGTATCGCCGACTGCGGTCTGCACGTCCTGTGTCACCACGATCTGGCCGCCGTGGCCGGCATCGCAGACACGCGCGGCGCGGTGAACGTTCAGCCCCACAATCTCGCTGCGCAGAAACGTCACTTCGCCGGTGTGCAGCCCGATGCGCACCCCTACCTGCACATCCTTGTGCCAGGTGCGGGTATTGAGGCCCCGGTGGATCTCTATCGCTGTGGCCAGCGCATCTCTGGGATCATCATAGACCAGAAAGAACGAATCCCCCTGCGTGCCCCGGTCCATGCCGTTGTACTTGGCAACAATGCCTCGAATAAGCTCTTGATGGCGGGACAAAACATCCGCGTAATCCGCGCCCAGAGAATCCACCAGGCGCGTCGAGCCTTCGATATCGGTAAACACCAAAGTCACGACGCGCGAGTCCGACGCGTCCTCAGACTGCACAATACCACCGGTATCAGTCACGTTGTGCTATTCCTTTGATTCGGCGCGCTTATGAGCTAAAGCGCGCGCCCAGATTTGGCAGATCTGGTCGAGGTCTTCGATACGATCTTCGTGCCATGTTAAGCATATCTCGGACCAGTCAGCTAGCCCATGAGCATGTGCAAGACGCGTCCTAATTTGTGTCAAATCGGACGTTTGAACGGCGCTTGCGCCTAGAAAACTGGCCCGCGACCAGCGCGCGACGGCGCCAAAGCGCAACATCTCCGCCGTGAACCGACCCGTCTCGTCCAGCCTGGATTTGAGCGCGTCATGCGCGCCCACAAGGGCCAGTTGGTCGGGTCCAAGATCCGCCCAGCTCAGACGATCGAGTCGGGGGGCCAGATCCAGACCCCGTGCCAGCCGGATCATCTTAAGGGTTTGCGCCGCATCGGCCCCGGCACGGCCCGTCGCAGCCATCCAGAACAGAAATCCGGGGGCCATCGTTGACGGATCCTGCCCCATGTAGGGGTCCGTGTCATGCGCCCGGCCCTGATCGAGCAGCGAAAAGGTCCCACGCGACGCCCGCGCACGCTGGACCCAGGTCGGATCCTGCGCCTGCCGCAGGGCCGCGCGGCGCAGGGTCGCCTCGGCATCGGTGCGCTTGATGTCAATGTCGGAGAGAAAAGCGCGGGTCGCGGACGGGACCTCTTGTCCCAATTCCGCAAAGACCGCCGGCCACGTGCGATCCGTGTAGTGCATCCGCTGCGCCGTCTCCACTGCCATGCGCGCGAGTTCAGGCGACAGGTGGCCTGCCCGCACGGCCCGGCGCAGCGCCACGCGCATGGTCACCAGGGCCTGGGTGACGGCTGGAAAAGCCCGCTCCGGGAGGAACATCACCGCCACTTCGTCTTCGGAATTCAACACGCCCTGTGCAAAGAGCCGCCACACCAGCCCGACACCCTCTGCGCCCGCCGGGGCACAATCAACCGCGCGCAAAGCACCCATGCTGGCGCCGCCGATGACCGCAGCCCCATCGTCCAGGACGTCGACCACTTCACGGGGCGAGATCGCCTCCGACTGCGCGAAGACCCCATCCAGGATGACAAAGGCCGAGTAGCGCAGCAGCCGGGCAGTATACAGATCGCCGCGCCGCACGGGCGGGCGGATCTCTGCATCCGGGAGGTGGGCGTGGACATCGCTGTCCGGCATCGACGGTCCGACAAAGACCAGCGGCCGGGTCCGTGGCACAGGTACGCGCGTGTCGGTCATCTTCAGATCAACAGGGCGAGCTCGCGATCTCCAATCCGGCTGCGATCGACAATGAACTGGCTGAGCCCTGCCACACGGACACGGACAACCGCCAGCCCAAAGGCGGACCGGGTGAGATCGACGGCGAAGACCTGGTCGAACCCGGCTGCCGCGAGCGCGTCCATAACAAAGGCCAGATCTTCCATCAGATCGCTGCTTTGTGGCCCCACAGGCAGCGCCGAAAACGGCATCTCGGGCGGCTCCGGCGCAGCTTGGACGCGACTGGAGCGCTGAACCGGCACCTCGTTGAAGGAATCCCGCGCGCCCTGCAGGATGCAGACGCGCGATTGTTCCGCCTCCGTCAACGCCCGCAACAGCGCAATGACCGGGTCGGGGGCACAGCCAAAGCCAAAAAAGCTCTGCAGGCGGGGGCCGGTGTCGCTTGGATAGGCCGGGTCATCCAGATACGCCGCCAGCACCGGCACCGCGATCTCTCGCGTGACATCATAGAGCCGGAGGTGATGCCCCTGAGCAGAGATCCGGGCCACAATCTCCATCGCGGCATCGGGCAATGTGTCCATGGCGATCGGGCGCGGCGGCGTGGCGTCCCCCTCATCGCCATGGAGCCGCTCAAACAGCTCAAGACTGACCGCATCGCGTTCAATCAGCTCGCACAGCCCGTGCACGATCGCCTCACCCCGGGTATTGCCGGACGCCAGACCGTTGGTGTCGGGCTGCAAGATCAGCCCGTCATCGGGCGGCGAGAGCACCAGATCAGCCGGAAGATGGGCCGGCGCGCCATCCCTGATCCGGATCCCGGGCAACCAGGTGACGGTCCGCGCGGGGTCATAGAGGCTCTGCGGGGGCAAGGTGAATGCATGCGGGTCGGGTACGCAGTGCGCCCCTGCGGCCAATGTGTCGAAGGATGCTGTGACGGCCCCGTCAGGCGGGCGCTCCGCCGAGGTGCGTTCGATGGCCTCCATCAGCGCGCTGACCCGCGCGGCCACGGCCGTGGTGCCTTTGCCCAGATGTGTCGTGAGGTCGCGTGCAAGGGGGGTGATGGCAGAGTAGACATGCGGCCGGGACCGGTCCAGTGGACCCAATTCCGCCAGCCGGGTCACGGGAACATGGCGGGCCGCTGCAAGGGCGCGCTGCTCGGTCACGTCGTAGGATGATACCCGCAGCGCAGGGCCTGGGATCTTCCGCGTTGGTTCGTTGAACCGCGCGGCCAGGTCTGCTGCGCTGCGCGTTAAGCTCACTTAAAAGACGCCGCCTTTTGAACTATCGGCCGACTCATGGTCCATGACTTTGGTTCTCAGCTTCACCAGAGTCTTCATTTCCTCCGGGGTAAATTCCTTGTTGAGAACATCCAGTTGCGCGTCCGTCAGGTCCTGTCCATCGAGAGCTTTATGCTCGTGAAGCATCTCTACATTGGTCTTGCTCATGCCAATCCCTTTCCACTCCTTGGGGTTGTAAGTACCCTTACTGTCCGCGCAAAACTTGTGCCGGGTCAACCTCTTCCTTGTGTCATGAGCCGGATTGGTCAAAGCTACCTGTGATTGTCCAAGACCGTGGAGCTCGCCCATGACAACCGTCACCGCTCTTAGCAACAGCCAGATCATGCGGGCCAAGATCCGCCTGACATCCGGCGCGCAATATGCTGCGTTTGACAGCTTCTGGGCGCGAGACGATCTCGCCCACGTGGCGCCCGCTTTTCTGGTGCTTCTCAACCAGATCACCCGCGCCTCGGTGCCGCTTATGGCGGAGGCGCGCGACATCTGCGCGGCAAGGCGGGATGACGCCCCGCTCTACGCAGCGCTTGAGACCTACTACGCCAAGCATGTGCCCGAAGAACAGGATCACGATCTTTGGACGCTCGACGATCTGGAAGCGGCAGGCTTTGACCGCGCCGCCATCCTCAAGATGACGCCGCTTCCGGCGGTCGCCAGCCTGGTTGGCGCACAATATTACTGGATCCACCATCATCATCCGGTCATGCTCTTGGGCTACATCGCACTTCTGGAGGGCTCACCGCCGGATCCCAATTTTGTCGACTGGCTGGAAGAAAACGCCGGTCTGCCGACGGAAGCCTGGCGCACATACCGCTTCCACGGCGAAGTCGATCCCAATCACCTCAAGGATCTCGACGATGCAGTGGATGCGATGCCCCTGACCCGCCACGACATGAGCCTGATCAACATCAGCGCGATGCATACGGCCGACGCGCTGGCACGATGCGTGGAGACGCTTGATGCGTCGGACGCGCCCCCGAGGGCCGGTCATGGGTGAAAAGCTCGGAGATCCGTTTCACCAATTCGGCGATCCCGGTGCCGAAGGCGCCGTGCACCGCTCGGTCGAAGTGGCTGTGCCCGCCCTTGTCGAGGCCGTCAAACCCCTGGGGCAGACCATGCCTCTGAGTGACGCGCTGGCTCTGGCCGGCGCCGTGGAAAAGCCCCTCACCCTGCAGGACCGCGAGACAATTGCGGATCAGGCCCTGCGCGCGATGGATCAGATCTATTGCCATCTCTACCTCAAACGCGCGCGCCACGCGTTTGACCCGGTGGCGGCGCTGGCCCGTCTGAGACGCTACTGCAGTCACTTCAAGACGGATCTGGAGTTTCACGAAGAGATTTCGCTGATCTTCAAGCGGCTGCACGACATTCACACAGGCTATATCCTGCCGCCGCCCTACGACAGCATGGTGGCCTTTCTGCCCTTTACGCTGACACGCTGCTGCGCCGATCCCGACAAGCCGGAGGACCGCCACGTCATCGTGTCCGGCGTGCTCAACGGGTTCAAACATGACACGTTCCGACCCGGCGTGCGGGTGGTCGGCTGGAACGGTACACCCATCGACCGGGCCATCGACAAGGTCGGTGACTTGCAACAGGGCGCAAACCCGGCGGCGCGCATGGCGTTCGGCACGTTGCTGATGACCATTCGCTGGCTCGGGGGGTCCATGCCGCCCGAGGAGTTGTGGGTCACCGTCGCCTTTCATGACCAGGAGGATAAGCTCCACGAAGTCCGGTTTCCCTGGCGCGTCATGTTGCTGCCTGACAGCAAAGACCCTCTGGCCCAGGCGTTCCCGCCCTTGCTTGCCCTGAGCGAGTTGAACACCAACCTGTCGCACCTGAACTCCAACAAACCGGTTTCGGTCGACCGCAAGGCGATCACCGGGCGGTCGGTGGCGCGTCTGCTCTATCGCGACCCCGAAACCGGTGAGATCCCCGAGGACATGCGCCCCAGCGCCGGCGGCGGTGCAGTGGCCAAAGGCGATGACCAGATCCTGTCGCGCAAGCGCATTCCCAACAAGCACGAAGGCACATTTGTCGCCGAGATCATCACGTGCCAGATCGACGGCAAGCCCGTAATGTTCGGACGGGTGCACCTGCACCACTTTGTCTTTCCCGGCACCGAGGCCTATCTGGAAGAGTTCCTGAAAGTCCTGGCGCAGATGCCTGAAACAGCGCTCGTCATAGACATTCGCGGCAATGGTGGCGGAGAGATCCCCACCGCCGAGCGTCTGTTGCAGACGCTCACCAAGAAAACCATCCGTCCCCTGCCCTTTCAATTCCGCGCGACGCCGACGGTGGCCGATATCGTCTCCAGCAAGACCTTCGAGACTGACAGCGGAGAGATGAGCACATGGCCGTCGCGGGTCAATCCGCTCATCGACGATGCCGCACAATTTTCGCTGAACGGCACCATGACCGATCCGGAAACCCTGCGCGACACCGCCAAGGAGCAGCGCTATTCGGGCCAGGTTGTGCTGCTGACCGATGCGATGACCTACAGCGCCGGGGATATGTTTGCGGCGAGCTTTCAGGACCACAACGTCGGAACCATCGTGGGCGTCGACCCGCGCACCGGCGGCGGCGGCGCGAACGTGTGGTTTCACGGCACAACCGTGCATTTTGCTGATAACGACGCGATGTTCCAGCACCTGCCGGGCAATGTGCAGATGCATTATTCGGTGCGCCGCTGCCTTCGCATCGGCAGCAAGAACGCGGGTCTGCCCTTTGAGGAAGACGGGGTCGAGCCCGACATATTGCGCCCTCTGAGCGAAACGGACCTGACCCATCACGGGCGGGACATGTTGCTTTATGTTGCCCGCACGTTCTTTGCTCCCGACAAGGGGAAATAGCACGGAGGGACTGTGACGCGCCGTCCCGGTTGGTCGGTTCATGTCGCGATGGGCGGTCCGGCCCCCTGCGTTACTGGTCCACGGCGCGGCGCATCAGGTCTTTCAGGATCTGTGTCTCGTCGTCGCTCAGCGGGGACAGGATCTCGCCGATCGCTGACGTTAGGGCAGTTTCCAGCGCGGACACCACGGTTTCACCCTTTTTGGTGAGGCGAATGACAGAGGCGCGCGAATCCCGTTTGGACGGTGAGCGGTCGACCAAGCCCTTGGCTTCCAGCATGCGCACGACACGTGTCATCTGAGACTTATCCCGCGCGAACCGCCTGGTGAGTTCGTTCAGTTCCGGCGCGCCCATTTCAGACAGCGTCAACAAGATCAATCCGCCCGCCGGTCCGACATTTTCGCTGTCAAAAGCTGCGGAATTGGTCTGCAGCGACGTATGAATCCGCCGCAACAACCGATCAATCAATAGAGCAAGTTCCGTATCTGCCATCGGCATCCTTTAGTTGACATAGTCCACTTTCTGTAAAAGAGTGGATAAAATCCACCAAACTCAACCGGCCGAACGGCCCCTTTTCATGTATTGAGCCAACTTGGCTTAGGAGCACAGTCGATGAGCAGCCTAAACGCAACCCTACTGAAGATTTCCGCGGTTCTCTGGGTCATCTGGGGCATTGTACATACCTTTGCCGGGATCATCGTTTTGTCAAACGATGCCAGCGGCGGATTTCAAGCCATCGCGGATGCGGTTGATCCGACAACCTTGCAGTATGACTACGCCGGAGCCGTCGGCGGGATCCTGAACCAGCACGGCTGGAACCTCGCCTGGTTCGGGGTGGCCACTGTTATTGGCGCGGTATTCATCTGGCGCGGCAATCACACGGCGATCTGGGTCACAGCCATGGTCGGCGGCATGGCCGATCTTGGATACCTGCTGTTCGTGGACGTTCCGGGCTATGTCAACTTTGTACCGGGCACAGTAATGACCATTGTATCAGGCAGCGCGATCCTGCTGAGCTTCTGGGTCTGGCGCAGCGAAGCCCAATCCACCGCCATGGCCTGAGACACCGGGACGACGCCTACCGACACCTGTGCCCTCCCCGTGGGGGCACAGGCGTGCCGCTTTGGCCGCAAGTTTTTTGCTGACTTTAGTTCTGCACAAATCTTGAGCATTCTGCCTTTTTCTGCGCATCCTCCCCCTGGGCCGGGCCTCACCAGGGGCCAAATGCACGCGGTGGATTTTCTTCCCCGGCCACACCGCACACCGTCGCTCCGACGTCTAACCTGGGAGAGAAACATGCTAAAACGCACCCTCGGCGCCCTCATCGCAGCCGCCGCGCTCGCCACCGTCGCGCCGACGCATTCCATGGCCCAAACCGATGTGCCCTTCGCGCTCGATTGGAAATTCGAAGGCCCTTCGGCGCCATACTTCATGGCTATTGATTCCGGCGCCTTCGAAGAGGCGGGCCTTGCCGTGGAAATATCGGCCGGTCAGGGATCGCTCGATGCCATCCCAAAGGTTGCAACGGGTGCCTTCCCAATCGGGTTCGCGGATATCAACTCGCTGATCAAGTTCCTCGACCAGAACCCCGGCGCTCCGGTGATCGCGGTGATGATGGTCTATGACAAGCCGCCCTTCGCCGTGGTTGGCCGCAAGTCGCTGGGCGTCAGCGTCCCCAAGGATCTTGAAGGCCGCGTACTGGGGGCGCCTCCGCCGGACGGCGCCTGGGCGCAATTCCCTGCCTTTGCCAGCGCCAACGATCTTGATGTTTCCAAGATCAAGGTTGAACCGGTGGGCTTTCCGACCCGCGAACCGATGCTGGCCGAAGGCAATGTGGATGCCGTGACCGGCTTTTCGTTTTCCTCGTTCCTCAACCTGGTGCGGCTGGGCGTGCCGGAGGATGATATCTCGACCATCCTGATGGCCGACAACGGTCTGGAACTCTATGGCAACGCGATTGTCGTCAACACCGATTTCGCCGCCGCGAATCCCGAGCTGATCAAAGGCTTTCTCGGCGCCGTCGCGGCCGGCTGGAAGGGCGCTATTGCCGATCCGGCCAAGGCGATCGAAAGCCTTGTGGAGCGCAACCCGGCCGCCGACGCCGCGTTGGAACAACGCCGGTTGCAGCTGGCCATCGACGCCAATGTGCTGACCGACTACACCATGGCCAATGGCATGGGCGCGGTCGAGTCCGACCGGATGGCCAAGGCGCTCGACCAGCTTGCGGAAACCTATGAGTTCCAGACCACGCCGGACGCCAGCCTCTACTTCACTGATGTCTACCTGCCGGATGCCAGCATGCGGATGTTGAAGTAATCACTCTCTGGCGGGCCGGGGTGCGACATGTGCGTGCCCCGGCCCGTCAAGACACAAAGGCCTTTCCGTGTCTGTGCCTCTCATTGACATAAAAAACGTGCGCCACGCCTATCAGACGCAGGCCGGTCCGCTGCCCGTGCTTGACGGCCTGACGCTGTCCGTGCCCGAAGGCGGCTTTGCGGCTGTGGTCGGTCCCTCGGGTTGCGGCAAGTCCACGCTGACGCGGCTGATCGCGGGTTTGATGAAGCCGGACGCCGGCGAGGTCTGGCTGCATGGCGCGCGCGTCACGGGACCGAAAGCGACCGTGGGCATGGCGTTTCAGAACCCCGTTTTGCTGGAATGGCGCACCATCATGCAAAACGTGATGCTGCCGCTGGAGATCGTGCCGACCCAATTGTCGAAACGCCAACGGGAAGACCGGGCGATGCAGCTTCTTGCGCTTGTCGGGCTGGAGGGTTTTGAAGACAAGCGGCCCTCCGAACTCTCAGGCGGTATGCGCCAGCGCGCCTCGCTGTGCCGCGCGATTGTGCACAAGCCCGAAGTCCTGATCCTGGATGAACCCTTTGGCGCGCTCGATGCCTTCACACGTGAAGATCTGTGGCAGACCATGCACAAGGTAAAGGCCGAAGAGCCGTTTACCGGCGTGCTTATCACGCACGATCTGCGCGAGTCCCTGTTTCTTGCCGATCAGGTCTTTGTGCTCTCGGGGCGGCCCGCGCGAACGCAGTATGTGATGGATGTGCCTTTGAGCGGCACGCGCGATCTGGAAGATCTCTATACCGCGCAAAGTAGCGAGGCCCTCAAGATCCTGCGTCAGCAGATACAGATCGCTCAGGGCCGCGCGCCTGCGGGCGCCGCCGCTGACGGAGCCGCTGCATGACCGGGTCAACCTGGCGCACCCGGCTGAGCCAGATCGGCGTCCCCCTGGCCGCGCTGATCCTCTTTGGGCTGTTTTGGGAGCTCCTCGTGTGGGCCAACGATTGGCCGGACTACAAAATGGCCTCTCCCTCGGATCTGTGGCCGGCCTTCTGGAAGTTCCGCTGGCTGTTCCTGGAATACGGCTGGGATACGCTGTGGCGCACGGTGGTGGGGCTGATCATCGCGGTGATCTTCGGCCTGCTTCTGGGCATGATCATGGGCTTTTCGCGCACCATGCGCGATGCACTCTACCCCCTGCTTGTAGGGTTCAACGCAATCCCCAAGGCAACAGTCGTGCCGATCATTGCGCTGCTCTTCGTGGGCCAGCACGATATGAACACGATCCTCATCGCCTTTCTGATCAGCTTCTTTCCGATTGCCGTGTCGGTCTCTATTGGATTGTCGACGCTGGAGCCCGAATACCGCGATATCCTCGCCGCGCTGGGCGCCTCGAAGGTCACAATCTTCTGGAAAATCGCCCTGCCCAAAACCCTGCCGGAATTCTTCGGCGCGCTGAAGGTCTCGGTCACGCTGGCCTTCATCGGCACCAATCTGATGGAAATCGTCGAGCCGCATGGGCGCGGGCTGGGCCATCTGTTCGACAGTGGCAAGATCAGCGCGAATTACCCGCTGATGTTTGCCGTGCTGATCGCGCTCGCGCTGATGGGCATCTTTCTCTACTACATCGTCGTCGCGCTCGAAAAGGTCTTCGCCGGGTGGGCCGAGCGCGCGCCAAGCTAATCGCGCCCGATTAGTCCGGGCACGGCGCGCCGGCGTCGGACCAGGCGATCAGCGCCGAGACCGTCTCTTCTGCGGAAAACGGCGCGGGCGCGCGACCGGGACCCGGATCCCAGCCCCAGAGCACCAGCGCATCATGGCCGATGTGATCGGCAATCGCCGCCAAGTCCCGCCCGCCGGTCTGCGCGGGATCCTTGATCTGCGCGCAGAGCGCGGCGGAGGATTTGCCAAGCCAGGTCATCTCAACCGGCGCCAGCGCCCAATGCGGTGCGCCGGGCGGTCCATGGGGAAGCTCGGAGTTGGTCTGGGCATGACAGGCCGAACAGGCGATGGAATTGCGCCCGTCCCGCTCTGCGCCCCCCGAGATGTTCATCCCGTGAAACGCCCATTCCCCCTCGGCCAGCCGATAGCTGGGCCCTGACCAGCGCGGGCGATTGTCCGCAGGCACATGGCAATTGACGCATCTGGGGTGCGAGAGCACCTCGTAGACCTTGCCCCAGTCCGATAGCGCCGCATCCGAGCCCTGCACCGTCTGGGCGCGGGTTTCGACCAGACTTGCAGACAGCGCCAAGACAGCCGCTGCGGCCCCCGCCCCCCACATGCGCCGGTTCATGCGTAAAGGCCTCCTGCCGAAAAGCTCAGATGGTTGATCATCGGAAGGTCGCGGATGCGCGTGCCGGTGACAGCAAAGATCGCATTGGCCAGCGCCGCCGCCGCAGGCGGCGTGCCCGGCTCCCCGGCGCCGCCGATGGGATGACCGCTGTTGATGATATGGGTTTCGATGACCGGTGCCGTCGACATCCGCATCGCTTCGTAATCGTGGAAGTTGCTCTGGGTAACAGCACCGTCTTCAATATTGATCTGACCGAAGATCGCGGCGGTCAGACCATAAACGATCCCGGATTCGATCTGTGCCGCCACCCCGTCGGGCGTCACCGCCTGACCCAGATCGATGACACCGACCACCCGGTCGATCGAGATGTCGCTGTCGTTCAGCGTGACCTCGACAACCTGCGCAACAATGGATCCAAAGCTCTCTTTCAGCGCAATCCCCCGTCCCCGATTGGGCGGCAGGGGCGTCTCCCACCCGGCTTCCTTGGCCGCCCGGTCGAGCACGGCGCGATGGCGGGGATGCTCGCTCAGCAGCGCCGCGCGGAAGGCATAAGCGTCCTGCCCCGCCGCCGCCGCACATTCATCGATGAAGCTTTCGGTGTAAAACCCGTGCTGACTTTCATCCACGCTGCGCCAGGCCCCCCAAGGAACGTGACTCGGGCTCTGCACAAAGCCGATGTCCTGCGTGGGCACGCCGTAGGGGATCAGCGGCGCTTCCTGCGGCTCCATCTTGTTGACGTAGCTGTTCTGCCAGCCGATCAGCGCGCCGTCCGCATCGAGCGCACCCCGGAACCGGCTGATCGATGCGGGGCGGTAGAAATCCTGCCGGATGTCTTCCTCGCGGGACCAGATGAGCTGTACCGGGCGACCCAGGGCCTGCGAGACCCGCGCCACCTGCACGGTTGCATCCGGCAGGGCCTTGCGACCAAACCCGCCGCCCATGAAGTGGTTGTGGAGCGTGACGTTCTCCTCATCGAGATCCAGCACCTCGGCCACGAACCGCCGGAACCCCAGCGGGTTCTGGCACCCGACCCAGATCTCCGCCTTGCCATCCGCCACATGCGCCGTGGCATTCATCGGCTCCATGCAGGTATGGGCGAGATAGGGAACGCGATACTCGGCCTCAATGACCTGCGCGGCAGTGTCGAAGGTTGCGTCCAGATCACCCGTTTCGCGGTCGGCTTCGCGCCCCTCGGCAGCGGTCAGGGTCTCGGCGTGTTGGGCATAGATCGTCTCGTCCGAGACGCCTCCCAACCCCTTGTCGTCCCAAGTGATCTCCAGCGCATCGAGCCCGCGCCGCGCCGTCCAATAGCTGTCGGCCACCACTGCCACGGATTCGCCGGTCGGTTCATAGCTGCCAATCACGCCGTCATTGCTGCTGGACGGCAGCCGGATCACATCGATCACGCCAGGCAGCGCGCGCGCTGCACTGTCATCCAGGCTCGCAATTGCGCCGCCAAAGACCGGCGCGCGCCTGGACGTGGCATAGACCAGGTCGGGGACCCGCACATCCAATGCGAATTTGGCCGTGCCATCGACCTTGGATGGAATGTCGAGCCGTTCGACCGAGGTGCCGACGATCTTGAATTCCGAGGCGTCCTTGAGGGTCGGTGTATAGGACGGCGTCATCTTGGCCGCTGCGGCGGCAAATGTGGCATAGGGTTCGGAGCGATCGCTGGCCGCATGGATGACATGGCTTTTGTCGGTGGTCAGCTCGCGGACCGGCACGCCCCAGGCCTTGGATGCGGCCTCCATCAGCATGTCACGTGTCGCTGCGCCCGCGACACGCATCCCGTAAACCCCGGTGGTGCGGATCGACAGGCTGCCGCCGGTGACCTGCAGGTCCATTGCGCTGGCCACGCGAATCATCACGCCTTCGACGGTGGGCACCACAAAGCCCGGCAGATCCACACCGGCAAGCAAGATGCCACGCCCGATGGATGCGGCGGCGTATTCTTTCATCGCGGGCGCTTCTTCGATGCGCACCTTGTCCCAATCGGCGTCGAGTTCTTCGGCCAGCATCTGGGCCAGCGCGGTCTGTGCCCCCTGCCCCAACTCAGCATGCGGCGTGATCGCGGTTATGACATTGTCAGCATCAATCTTGACGAAGCTATGCACGAGCGTTTCATCGCCATCGGCCACCGAATCCTGCAGCCCCAGGGCGAGGTTGCCGGGCCGCATGGCCACGCCAAAGATGGCTCCGCCGCCAACCAGAACACCGGCGGTAATGAAGGCGCGTCTTGTCCACTTGCCCATGGTCTCAACCCTCCTGCGTGCTTGCGGTTTTGATGGCCGCCTTGATGCGGCCATACATGCCGCACCGACAGATATTGCCTTCCATGGCGTCAATGATCTCCTGATCGGAGGGTGTCGGGTTGCGCTCCAGCAAGGCGGCAGCAGACATCAGCTGACCGGACTGGCAATAGCCGCATTGGGGCACCTGATGCGCGATCCAGGCCTCTTGCAGCGGGTGGCGCTCCGTCTCGCTGGGCGCCAGGCCTTCGATCGTCACGATGTCACTGCCTTCCAGCTGGTCGACCGGGGTCACGCAGGATCGTACCGCCACGCCATCGACCATCACGGTACAGGCACCACATTGCGCGATGCCGCAGCCGAACTTCGTGCCGGTCAGTTCAAGCTTCTCTCGCAAGACCCACAAGAGCGGAGTCGACGGATCGATATCCACCTGTGTCTCTGCTCCGTTCACCATCAATGTCGTTTTCACCTGTCTCTCCCTTCCTGAGGTCCGCAGCTCGGGACATGTCATCATCTGTGGCCAAGAGTGGCGGATGTTGGCGGCATAGGTGTCGATACCGGGTATCGAGACGTGCTTTCCATGCCGCGGCCGCTGGTGTAGCGTCCGCGGCAATTATGCCAATATCTGAAGCCTCTTTGCCTTTGCTCTTGATTTCCACTAAACACTGTTCAGTTGGGTCTGAACAGTGTTTAGTGGACCAGGTCGATAACAAGATTGTGAGACCGGGATGAGGGCCAAAGGCAATGAGCCCAGAGACAGACTGATCGCCATCGCGCTCGAGATGCTTGACAAGGATCATCCCGAGGATCTGTCGCTGCGGGAAGTGGCGCGCAGAGCGGGTCTGACCAGCGGGGCACCGGCCCATCACTTCGGCAACAAGCTGGGATTGCTGGTGGCCTGCGCCGAAGTCGCCTGGGCGGATCTCGGCAGCGCAATGGAAGTCACAGATCCCGACATCGCTCCGAGAGACGCGATGCTGGCCAAGACCCGGGCTTATGTGGATTATGCCCTTTCCCGGCCCGGCCCCTACCAGTTGCTGATGTCGCGCCGATTTGTCGACAAGTCCGAAACCACGGCGCTTACTGAATGGCGCTTTCGCACGATGGAAGGCGTGAGCGCGCAGATCGAGCGCGCCGTCGGGCCGGTCAGCGATCCCAAGTTTTTCATACGACGCGGCATGGCCATGTGGTCACTGCTGCACGGCTTTGTCACGCTTCATCAGAACAAGGCCGTCTCAGCGGACATGCACGACGACATGGTGCGTGAAATCTGCGATATGGCCGTGCGCGTGGCGCTGGCGCCCCCGGACGCCTAGTGCGGGATCCCTACATCGCACGGGCCGGCCGTCGCGGCCGGACCAGGCCGCACCGACCCATCGTGCCTCTGGCGAAAACCGGATTTTTCGAAAAGCGGGCCTGAGTCGGGTCTTTGGCGTTAGAACCGCTCAAAGGTCTCCCCTTTTGTCTTAAGCACCGGACGTGGTTCATCGCTGGGAGCCACCACGGAACATCCATGACGACGTCCGATCACCGAGCCGCGCTCAGGTCCGGTCAGAACCGAAGCGAGATCACCAGCGCCAGCGGCAAGGCCACAATGGAGATCAGGCAGAGATTTTTGGCGACATTTGCCAGCCTGAGAAAACCGCTGGGCTCTTCCTCGTCGTTGGAATGAAGCGACATGATGGAGGCGATCACAGCGTAGCCGTTGCGCTCGCGTCTCATGTCCTGCTGGCGAATGCGCTGCATCGAGGCCTGTGTCACCTCTGATTGGCGTTGCAGCTCTGCTTCGTCGTAGCCCTGATAGAGTGTATCTTTCACGTCGATCTGTCCTTCGAAAGTTTAGAGCGCACATAGTCCGAACCCGACGCCTTGCCAGTCATCGAACAAATTTGCCGCGCCCGTGGCGCTGGCCGGAGCATCCGGGCCAGCGCAAACCCCGCGACCGGGGGTTGCGCAGGTTAGACGCTCACCACTTAAAGGGAATATAAAGCGCGAGATCCGGCACCACGTACAGGATCGCAACGGTCACCAGCATCAGCAGCAGGAACGGCCAGACCCCGCGCGCCACCTCGCCCAGCGACACCCGCGCCACGGCCTGGATCACATAGAGGTTCAGACCCACCGGCGGCGTGATCAGAGCGCATTCCACCATGATCACCATGAAAATGCCAAACCAGATCGGGTCAAAACCCAGGCCCATGGCAGCAGGCAGTAACACCGGGGTCATGATCAGGATCATCGACAGGGCTTCGAACACCAATCCCATCACCAACAGAACGCCGCTGACGAGCAGGATGAACACCAGCGGCCCGTCGATGTTGGCGGCGATGAAGGCAGAAATGTCCTGCGGAATCCGGTAGAGCGCAATGGCTTTGCCAAAGACCTTGGCGCCCGCAACGATCAAAAGGATCGCCGTGGTGGTCACGGCACTTTCCCGTATGGCCTCCCAAAATCCGCGCCAGGTCAAAGTGCGCAGCCAGAATACGGTGATCACAATCGCAGCGGCGAACCCCACTGCTGCGGCTTCGGTTGGCGTGAACGCGCCGGAATAGAGGCCGAGCACAATAAGCAGCGCCAAGGCGAAGGAGGGCAGCGCACGGATCGAGGTCTGGAGACGGTGCTGCATGCCGGCTTTCTCGACCGGCACATTGCCAGGAGAGAACCGCGCGTAGAGCATCGCGAAGATGACAAAGAGGCTGACCAGCAAAAGCCCCGGCCCGATCCCGGCAAGGAACAGGGCAATCACCGACTCTTCGGCAACAAAACCGAATACAATCATTGGGATCGACGGCGGGATGAGGATGCCCAGGGTGCCGCCCGCGGCCAGCAGCCCATAGACAAAGCGCTTGTCATAGCCACGGCTGATCATCTCGGGGATCGCCACCGTGCCAATCGTTGCCGCCGTGGCCACAGAGGACCCGGAAATCGCGGCAAACAGACCGCAGCTCAGGATCGTCGCCACCGCGAGCCCGCCCGGCCAGTGCCCGACCCAGGCCTGCACGGCGGCGAACAGGTCACGCCCGACCCCGCCCTTCAGCAGGACGTTGGACATCAGCAGAAAGAGCGGCACGGCAAGCAGGATGAAGCCGTCAAGCGTCGACAGGATTGCCTGCGGGGCCATCAGCGGCGAGAAGCCGCCAAGCAACAGCATGCCCAAGCCCAGACCACCCAGCGCAAAGGCCACCGGAAGGCCGATCAGCAACAACGCGAACAGGCAGACCAGGATCACGAGCACAGTCATTCGTGGCTGCTTCCCAGAGAGGCGATCGGCGCGTGGCGCAACGACAGAAGTTCGACAACCGCCTGCGCTGTGAGCAGGGCAAATCCAACGGGCACCGACAGTTCCGCCACCCAGCTTGGCAGGTTGAGCAGCGAACCGGTGGTTCGGCCCCGGTCCCAGCTGTCACGAAAGATTTCCCACCCCCAATAGGTCACGATCGCCGAAAACACGATCAGGATGAGAAGCGACAGCGCAACGCACAGCCGTTGCGGGACCGGCGGCAACAGGCCGGTGATTGCATTGACGGTGATGTGGCGGCGCATGTTCAACACCCAGCCCAGTGACAGCAGACACCCCCAGATCAGGCAAAGCTGGCTGAGCTCTGCCGCCCAGATCGTTGGTTTGACGAAGAAATAGCGCGCCACGACCTCGTAGGTCAGCATGGCGCCCGTGGCCGCCAAAAGACAGGCGCCCAAAAGCCCCGCCAGACGCGAAAGGGTTGAAATGATCTGCATCAGGATGGTCCGAGGGCGGCGCATCCCGACGCCGCCCGCCTTGCCCGGATCAGTTGCCGGCCGCTTTGAGAAGCATCTGACCGGCCTCTCCGGCGGACGAGACATAGGCGTCGTAGACCGGCTGCGAAACAGCGGTCCACTTGGCCAGTTCCTCGGGTGTCAGTTCCACGACCGTCATGCCGTTTTCCTCGGCCGCGGCATAGGCTTCGGCTTCGATCCCCGCCATCTTGTCACGCACATCCGCCTGTGCGACCGCGGCCGCTTCGACGATATGGCCACGGATGTCGTCAGACAGGCTCTCCCACCACGCGTTGTTCACCACCACCACGAATTCGATATTGGCGTGGTTGGTCACGGTGATCGTGTCCATCACCTCCCAAAGCTTGCGCGACTTCACGCCGGAGATCCCCGTCATGCCGACATCCACCGTGCCACGCTGATAGGCCAGGTATTGCTCGGAGCCTGAAATCAGCGTCGGAGCGCCGCCCGCGGCGGACACAAAATCTCCGAGCGTCTTGCCAAAGACCCGCACCTTCTTGCCTTCGAGGTCGGCCGGCGTGCGGATTGGCTCATCTTTGGACAGCATGATCGCGCCGCCATAGGCCTGCCAGTAGAGCACCTGGCCGCCGGTTTTCTCAATTTCAGCCTCGATGATGCTGCGCACGTCCGACCCCTCGGCCACGGCAGCGCGCACCTTGTCTTCGCTGTTAAACAGGAACGGCATGTAGAAGACATCCACCGCCGGGGCGTCGCCCACATAGCGGGTCAGCGAGGCAACCCCGGCCTCGATCGCACCCGAGCCCACAGCGGCGGGCACTTCCTTGTCCTTGTACAGTGTTGCGCTGTCATAGATCTCGACATCGATGGCGCCGTTTGTGCGGGCTTCGACCTCTTTTTCAAAGAGCAGAAGGTTCTGCCCCAGATGGCTCTTGAGCGGCAATTGCAGCGATATCCGCATCTTTTCCTGAGCAACGACAGCGGATGCCGTCAGAGCCACGCCGGCGATGGCGCCCAGCAAGACTTTGTACATTGTTTCCTCCCATAAGCGGCGCGACTTTTGGCGCCGTCCGCCCTGTGCAAGGCCAAAGCGCCTGTTCTTCGGCTCTACGGGCAACAGACAAGCGGGTCTGATTGGACCTTCACTCTGAAGCGGCATGTTCGCAGATGGCACGCTTGGGTCAAGAGTGGACTGGAGGGGCGCCCGGGCACCTGACCTCACCCTGCACCTGCGCCGTCTCAAAGCGACGACTCGGGCGAGGTCTGCTGTCAGGATCGGTCGCGGCAAAACCGGACCGTCAGCGCCGTTGCGCAAAGGCGGGGCAGACAAGGGGATCCGCCGCATCGATCAGCACCCTGAAACGGCGCCTTCGCCTTCGAATTGGTCTACCCCGATCGTCTGGCAAGGGGGGGGCAGACACGAAACCCAGGCAACACAAGCGGCAAGAGTTTGTCACGAATTGACGGCCAGTTGCGGCCCATTGCGGCCCACTTCCGGCCCAGGCACATCCCGCATGAAACGATCTTTGGGCCCAGATGCAATGCGACAAGCACCACACAAGCCTTGATCGCGCTGCGCCCCATACCTACCTTGACGGCGAACGCGCGAAAGCAAGATCCGCTTTTGAAGTGTTCGGGAAATGCATAGCGGCCAAGCGCGGATGCCTGTTGTTATCTGCATCCAGCCACGCCATAGCGGCGCCTAACACCGCCGACTCACCCGAATCCACGTCTATTAAGGAACCAGCGCCATGTCCGACCTCACGGAATTCGGCCGCAACACGATCACCGATGTGGCCAATCGCTACCGCCTGTCGCAGGACGCTGTGGAGCATATGGCCCGTGCCGTCGCCACTGGCGGCGGGACAATGGCGCAGTTCAACGTGCCGGAACTTGGCGGGTCCGGTCAATGGATGATGGGCGGCATGACCATGGTCGGCGACATGTTCAACAACGGCCTGCAAGCGACCGTCAGCAACCTCTGCGGGGAGTTGTCGAACGCGCAGGCCTCCGGCGATTTCTTCACCCGTCCACAGACCATAGCCGGGTCGTCCTGGTGGCCCGAAGAGCTGGGCTCGCCCGCCTCCGTCGGCGGCCAGAATTCAACCCGCTACGCCTATTTCCCGAATGCCAATCGCATCGCTTTTGATCCGGGCAATGGCGCGCCAGTGATCCTGCTGGATACGCTGAACAACGCGATCGGGGGGTTTAGCCAGCAACAATCCGGTCCCGGCGATCCTTTCATGGGGATCACCTTTTCTAGCCAGTTCGGTCAGTTCCCGCTGTCATCGCTGCCGCGCGTTGGCGACGCCTTTGCCCAGTCCCACCCCGCGGAGCCCGAGCCAACGGCGCCCTACCAGCCAGTGCCGGAAACAACGCAACAGCCCGGACCGGAAGCGGCGCAGCAGCCTGCCGCGCACATCACGGCCGCGCATGAAGAGGACATCCTGTCGACCATCGAACGCCTCGCCAAACTGCGTGACGCCAACGCGCTGACCGAAGATGAATTCTCCGCGAAAAAAGCAGAGTTGCTGGCACGGTTGTGACGCGAGCGGTCGGAGACGAACGACCGCTGTACGAGGTCTGAGATCTGCCACCGGGGTCGGTTGCGCCTCCGGCCCCGCGCGACCCCGGCGCGCGGGAACGGCCAGATCCTAAACGCAACGCCACGTGGTGAGTTGCGCAACGGCGCGGTCTTGTTGGTACGACGGGAAGCCCAGTTCCCGATCCGCGAATGGCGGGCCCACGACAACACCAAACAACCACATTGTGCTTCGCACCGGATCCAACCGCCGTGCCCCACCGTCCCGATGGCAACCAGGCTGATCATGCGTAAGCCTTCAAAGTGGACCAAATCGATGAGCCAAGCCGGGGTTCGACGCTTATACAGCCGTGAAATACGGCCTTGTGGGCGTCTCAAAAACGCTTGCCGCAAAGCTCGGCCCGGATGGCATTTTGTGCAACGCGATTTGCCCCGGCGACATTGCGGCAGACAGACCTAGTGCAGCGAACATTCGTCCCGCGACAGGGCAGTGCCTGCCGGTGGAGCAGATGAATCAATATGCAAGCGGGGCCCTGCGAGATGCGGGCCTGCCCAAGGATGTCGCCAGTGTGATTGCCAATCTTGCTGGACTGCAAGCGAACTACGGTAGGGGCATCAACCTGCCAGCAACGGGCGGCGTCCCCTTCGGCATTTGATCGCGAACGCTTGACTGGTCTGGGCTCCTTGCGAGCAGGAGCGGCGCTGGCAACCAACGTCGCTCTGCGGGGCCAAGCGAAACTTGGCGTGAAAGTCCCGATTGTCCGCTTTTGCGCCTCTGGTGACCGGCGGGCTAACATGTCACTGTGACGCTCTTCTTTGGCGCGGTGACGGGACACATCATGGCAGACGTTCGCAAAGTCGTACTTTCGAAAGAAATCATCTTTTCAGACGAAATGGGCGTCGCCTGTGATCGCATCACGCGCGTTGTTGCAATGGCGGTCGTCAAAAATCCATTCGCCGCAACCAACCAGCAAGACCTG
>JBCDEC010000052.1:0-21510 GCA_039179965.1 Pseudomonadota bacterium | reverse complement strand
GGCCAAAGTGCCATAGCCGGTGACATCCAGCGGGGCGGTGTCTGCCTGTTTCAGGATCGCCACCGTTTCCCGCACCGCTTCGGCCTCGTCGACGCCCGAGGCGTAACACACGAGCCCGGCGCCCGTGGCGCCGTCGGGCAAGCCATCGCCCTGCTTGCGGCCCAACTGGACCAGCAAGGTGTAAACCTGGTGTTTGGTGGAACCCGTGCCCATGCGCGAGAGGTGCCACGCCGCAGGCGCATGTGCAAGGGGATCGCCGGGCGTGTTCAGGCCGCGGCTGCGAGGCCGCGATCCAGGAGCGCCTTGATATCGGACTGCGAGGTGGCCGCCACAAGCCGGCCAAGTTCCTGATTGCCCTTGAGCACCAGCAGGGTCGAGCGCCGCGGGATCTGGCGCGCGGTCGTGACCGGATCGCTCCGGTAGGCATCCCAATCCACGCGCACAAAGGTCATCGCCTGCGCGTAGGCCGGATTGTCGGCGAGCAGCGCCTGGATGACACGTTCCTGGCGCGCACAGGTGCTGCACCAGTCGGCGGCATAATCGACAAACACGACCTGACCGTTGCTAAGCAATTCGTCGATCAGCCCCGGGCGGTAGTCAACAAAGCCCTTGGCGGCCAGGGCAGGGGTGGCGGCCAGGGCGGCGGCGCCGATGAGCAGGTTGCGGCGGGTCAGGTGGGTCACGGGGGTCTCCATACGTCAGAGGGCTACAGAAAGATCTTGGAACCAGTAGGGCAGGGTCTGGATCGCCCAGGCTTCGATCATGTGGTGCACGCCGAGCAGGATCATCAACCCGACCGCGATAAAGACGACGCCCATGGCCGGCTTTGACTTTTGCGCCAGCGCCCGCAGCGCTTGCGCGCGCTTGCGGATTGCAGATTGCGCACCCATCCCGATGCCGATGATCAGGGTCGATACGCCCAGTGCAAAGAAGATCATGATCAGGAGCGCCCAGCCCAGGTTCTGCCCGGTTGAGGCAAGTGCAATGGCTCCGCCGAGCGTGGGCCCGATGCAGGGGCTCCAGACCGCGCCGAGCAAAATGCCGCCGAGAAACTGGCCGCGCAGACCGGTTGGCGCCGGGCCACTGCCCATCTGCGCATCTGCCGCAGCGGCAAAGCCGGCGGTTGCGGTCTCGAACCGATGACCCAGCGCAGGGACCAGCAGGACCACGCCGAACAGGATCATGACGCTGGCGCCGACAGCGGCCAGCGTTTCTGCGGTCAGACCGATGGCGTGGCCCAGTGTGGCTACCAGCATGCCGAAGGAGACGAAGGCGAGGCTCATTCCGGCGGCCAGAGCAAGCGGACCGCGCCGGTCGCCTTGCAGGGCACCGACCAAAACGATGGGCAGGACCGGCAGGACGCAGGGATTGATGAGCGTCAGCAGGCCCGCGACATAGGCGAACACGATTTCCATACGGCAGGAAAATGCGGTGCGATCCGCAATCGGTCCAGCAACGCTTTGTCAAATCGGTGTCAGAGAATATGTCAGTCCGACAGTGGGGCCTGTGGCCAAAGTGCATCGGTTTTGTGGCCGTCTGACAGCAATATTGACCCGACTCGGGCGCCCGTTTTATCAGCCCGGCTCCACCAGCAATAAAAGGAGGGTGGCAATGACTGAGACGTTTGCATTGGCCGCCCGCGCGCGGCGCTGACATCCTGATGGGCCGCGAGGACGCGGTCGTTTGTTGTGAAGGACGGGAACGCCTGTTCCCGTAAATCCCATGTTCACTTTTGTGCAAGAGCTCTTCGCGCGCGCCGTGGAGAGCGAATTCTTCTATGGCGGCCTGGCACTGGGTGTTCTCGGTGCCGGACTGGGGGTGCTGCGCGCGCTCTGGCGTCTGGTGAGCGATCTGCTGACCCGGCGATGGACGGCGATTGTGACCGTGGATACGCGGACGCAGGCCTATCGGCACCTGAGCCTCTGGATCCAGCACAGCGGCGTGCTGGCACATGTCCGGCATCTGCGCAATTCGCCAGACACCGGATTGGCGCCGGATGGCGGACCTTTCTGGTTCTTCCATCAGGGTCATCTCTGCCGGTACGATCGCGAAATCGACATGCGGACACGGACCGGGCAGGATGCCCGGCCACTGGAACGGATCACCCTGCGGCTCCCGCTGGCGCGTCCCGACATTGCCAGGGACTGGATCGAGCAAGGCGCGCAAATCGCGGCTGAACTGGTCTGGGCCGGACCGTCGTTGCATGTCCTGCGGGGCGATTGGTGGAGCGAACTGGGCACATTGTCGCCGCGCGGGCTGGAGACGATTCTGGCCGATGACGACCGTATCGACCGGTTGGTGGAGGACCTTCGGTGGTTCTTTGCCTCGGAAGAGTGGTACCGCCAGCGGGGCGTGCCATGGCGGCGCGGATACCTGCTGCACGGACCGCCGGGCACCGGGAAGTCCAGTCTGATCCGGGCTCTGGCCTCGGATATCGAAGCGGGCATTGCCAGCGTGAGCCTGAGCGCACCGCAGATGACCGACGAGGATCTGCGGGAAGGTCTGGCAACCGCTCCGCAAGGTGCATTGCTGGTGCTGGAGGATATCGATGCGATGTTCTCCGGTCGCCAGAGCGGGGACGCGGGGGCTCAGTTGAGCTTCTCCGGCCTGCTGAACGCGATCGACGGGATTGGCGCGCAGGAAGGCCGGGCGCTGGTGATGACCACCAACCACCCCGGGCAGCTTGATCCGGCGCTGATCCGGCCCGGGCGGGCGGATGTCCATGTGGAGCTGGGTCCGGTGCGACCGGAGACCGCGACAGGCTTGTTCCGGCGCTTCTTCCCGGGCGAAGAGGCTCTGGCAGAGGCGTTTTGCGCCGCACTTGGCGATCAGAGCGTGACGCCGGCGGCGTTGCAAAGCTGGCTGTTGCTGCACGCCTCGAACCCGGCGCAAGCCGCCACCGCAGAGGGGCTGCATGCCGCCCCGACGGTTCTGGCCGCCGAATAGGTGCGGCGGCCAGAACCGGCTCGATCAGTCGCGCAGAAGTTCGTTGATGCCGGTCTTGGACCGGGTCTTCTCATCGACCCGTTTCACGACCACCGCGCAATAAAGCGAGACATTGTTTTTTGACGGCATCGCCCCGGCGACCACGACCGAATAAGGCGGTACTTCGCCATACATGACCTCGCCGGTTTCGCGGTCAACAATCTTGGTGGATTGGCCAATGAAGACGCCCATACCAAGGACGGAGCCTTCGCGCACAATGCAACCTTCGACGACTTCCGAACGCGCACCGATGAAGCAATTGTCCTCGATGATGGTGGGTCCGGCCTGCATGGGCTCCAGCACGCCGCCGATGCCAACGCCGCCTGACAGATGCACGTTCTTGCCGATCTGTGCGCAGGAGCCGACGGTGGCCCAGGTGTCGACCATGGTGCCGCTGTCGACATAGGCGCCGAGGTTGACGAACGAAGGCATCAGCACAACGCCGGGCGCGATGAACGCGGATTTGCGCACAACGCAATTGGGCACCGCGCGAAATCCGGCGTCCTTCCACTGGTTGTCGCCCCACCCGGCAAACTTGCTATCGACCTTGTCCCACCAGCCACCGGCTTGCGGGCCGCCGGTCTGGATCTCCATATCCTTGATCCGAAAGCCGAGAAGCACGGCCTTTTTGGCCCATTGATTGACATGCCAGTCCCCGCTCTCCTGGCGCTCGGCAACCCGGAGGGCGCCGGAGTCCAGAGCATTCAATGTGTCTTCAATCGCCTCGCGCGGCTCGCCGGATGTGGCTGGCGTGATAGTGTCGCGTGCGTCCCATGCGGCTTCGATGGCGGCTTCAAGCTGGGCGTTGGACATGGATCTGGTTCCCTTTGGTCGCAGTTCCCGGTGCCTATATCGAGGCGAGCAGGATGGGACAATGTGAAAAGGGGGCGCTGCCCCCGTCCTCTGAGGAGGACTCCCCCGGAGGTATTTGGACCAAGAAGAAACAGGGGCGCGCGTCCGGTCTTCTTCTTGGGTGAAATACTCCCGCGAAGCGCCTCGCGCGGCACGCGCGATTTCAACGATCAGAGACGGGGTCCGGTGCGATATTGGCGCCACAGATCAACACGGCCACCCGTTCGTCAGGCGCAGGCTGATAGGCGCCGCAGAGCAGGGCGGCCAGGGCAGCGGCTCCGGCGGGTTCCACCAGTTGGCGATGCCGGCGCCAGAGATAAGTCTGCGCCGAGGCGATCGCTTCGTCGGACACCAGGACCGGCGTTGGCGATTGCGATTGGGCGAGGTCGAAGCACATGTGTCCGATCCGTCTGGCGCCCAGGGCATTGGCGGCGATGCCTGAAACCTCGACATCCACGGGCGCGCCTGCCTCAAGCGCGGCATGCAAGGTGGGGGCCTGATCCGGTTCAACGGCGACAATCTTGCGCCGGCCGTCCAGCCAGGCCATGGCGCCGGCGATCAATCCTCCACCACCGACCGCGATCAGCACCGTGTCGGCTTGCAGGCCCTGCGCCTCCCATTCGGCAAAGCAAGTGCCCTGACCGGCAATGGTGGCGGGTGAATCATAGGCATGGATTTGCATGGCCCCGGTTGCGGCTTCGTGTGCCTGTGCCGCGCTCAGGGCATTGGCATAGGCCCCCTCAACCACCGTCAGATCGGCGCCGCTGTCGCGGATCAGCGCGATTTTGGCCGGCCCGGCCATCTCGGGCACAAAGATCTTTGCGCTGTGGCCCAGGCGCCGGGCCGCAAACGCCGCCGCCGCGCCGTGATTGCCGCCCGAGGCCGCCACAATGCCCGCGTCCGGCACCTTCTGGCTCAGCAGGGTGTTAAAAGCCCCGCGCGCCTTGAAGCTGCCAGTATGCTGCATCTGCTCCAGTTTGAGTTCGACGGGTCCGCAGCCGAGCCCAAGATCCAGTTGCATTGCGGGCGTTGTCACCACATGGTCGGAAATCCGGGCTTTTGCGACCGTGATCGTGTCTCTCCACCCCATGCTCGGGCTCCTTTGCTGGCGCTTCGTCCCAGAAGCCTATACCGATGGAGCGGACCCGCCAAAAGAGGGATGTATGAAAGTCGATCGCCATTCCAACCTGCGTGATGCGCGTGCGGATATTCACTCCGCGTCGGATGTGCCGGACACGCCGCAGACCGCATCGCCATCCTATCGTCTGGCCTTTGCCGACAAGGACTTCCTCTGTCACGACGCCTTGCGACCCGTGCGGTTGCAGCTGGAACTGCTGAAGCCGCAGATGATGCTTGAGGAGATGGGCATCGAGTCCACCATCGTGCTGTTTGGCGGTGCGCGTATTCCCGCGCCTGAAGCCAAGGAGACGGCGCGGACCAAGCGTCTTGCGGAATTGTCCCACTACTACGAGGAGGCCCGCACATTCGCGCGGATCGTGACCGAGGCGTCCCTGAAGTCGGGTGGCACCGAGAACGTGATCTGCACCGGCGGCGGACCGGGTGTGATGGAAGCCGGCAACCGGGGGGCCGAAGAGGCGGGCGGTGTGAGCATTGGCCTGTCCATCGTGTTGCCCCACGAGCAGGCGCCCAACGTCTATGTCACACCCGAGCTCAGCTTCAACTTTCACTACTTTGCCATTCGCAAGATGCACTTCCTGATGCGCGCACGCGCGATCTGCATCTTTCCTGGCGGCTTTGGGACGATGGACGAGATGTTCGAAGCCCTGACGCTGATCCAGACAGGACGTATGGATCAGGTGCCCTTCCTGCTGTTTGGCCGGGACTTCTGGGAAGAGGTCGTGAACTGGCCCGCCCTGGCGGCGAGTGGCACGATTTCGGATGAGGATCTCGACCTCTTCCGCTTCGTCGACACGGCGGATGAAGCGGTTGAGATTATTGAGACCTGGGAGCCGCTGCCCAAGCGCACCGATCTTCCGGGGCGCAATGACACGGGGCAAGGCTGACCAACGTCAAGGCTTGGCACCGGCCAGTCTAACAGAAGCCCAGTCTGACAGGAGGCCAGTCTAACAGGAGGCCCCCGATCCAGGACGGCCTGCTCAGAACCGGTGCCGGGATTAGCTCACGCGGGCCGGCAAGACACCCAGATCGACGTTGCCCCGCAGGGTCGACACGACCTGTCCTGCCGCGGTGTCGCGGATCGTGTAGCCATATCCGGCGAGGCGAAAATTCAATTCGCGCGGGGACAGCGCCATATCTCGCTCGCGCTGGATGAGCTCTAAAACAGGCGCATCAATATTCGGTGTATTCATATCCAACTGCGCCATGTTCGGCTCCTTCAGCTAAAATGTCCTTGATCCCTTGTTGAAGGGGGAACGAGGCGGAATTGGTCGGGCAACTGGGAATTTTCGTGGCAAGGCTTTGGAATTGCGTCCAATTCGCGGGGAATACCGCCGGAATTGAACACAATTTCAATAAGGCGTTGGGCTGTTTGACGTTTCAGTCGAGCCAGTCCGGCCGGGTTTGCTGCAAAACCACATCGATCTGGCGATGCCTGAACCGATAGGAGGTGTATTCGCCGGCTTCCCTGCCTCCGGATCGACTCAATTTCACATCGAACCGCTCAATCAGGTGGCCGCCGGGAAACCGGAAAGACCAGGTCCGGTTGCGAGAGGCGTCCTCCGGTATGACCCGGTTAAGCCCACCGGATATCGCGGGCGAGAAAGACGCGATCCGAAAGCCGGGCGGTGCGACATAGAGCCGGTGATAGGGGCCGCCGATCTCGCGCACCATGGTGTTGTCGTCTTCGATCTCCCTGGCATAGAACTCATTGACGAGAATACCGATCTCGCGTCCGCCGGTGTTCGTCGGCGTGGCGTTGAACCGGACCCGGGCCGGACCATCGTCATTGTTGAACTGATTGTCCTTGCAACGTGACGGTCCTGCGCAACCTGGAACACGGTAGCCCAGCGTAGAGGCCGCGACCGTGTCGGTCACGCGCGGCGGGATCCAGGCTGTCACGATGATCTGCCCCTGATCAGAGACCCTGCGACCGTTCCAGAACAGATCGATCGTGCGGTTCTGTGCGTTAAAGAGCGCCTCGCGCATGGCCGGTGCGGTCAGATCCAGAACCGCCTGATACTTGCTGACGGTCGCGGCCCGAACCGGTGCCTGTGCTTTCGCGTCGATGTAGTACTGAAACCTTTGACCGTCATCGTCGCTGCGCCCCATGCCATAGCCGAAGATCTGAACTGTGCCCCAGGTGGACGGGCCGTCGTTCAACCGGATCGTCGGAGGAATGATCTGGCAGATCACCGGAGGCGGCAGATCGCCTTCACCGTCAAAAATCCAGTCTTCAAGATCGCGTAGAACGTCTTTGGCCCGTTCACTCACCCGGTCGCCGATACAAGCCACGCCAAGCGTGGCTTGGGCCACCGCCAGCCCGCTGCCGTGTTCCAGAATGTTCCGGATTTCGGTCGGGATGTCGTTTGGTCCGAGTTTTTCCAGAAGATCGTTGAAGATATTGGACAGATTGGCGTTGGGCGCATCCAGCCCTTCGATCGCCTCGCGCAGCCAGTCTCGGATTGAATCTTCGAGTCCGGCGTACCATTGGGCCTGGCTCGGGCTCGGGGTCATCAAGGCAGCGCACGTGCATAGTGTGGCTGCAAAACGCAACAGTTTACTCATAACAAAACACCCTTGGTTTGAGAGAAACAACACAGACTCTCGCATTCAAAGTGTATCACAGGCCAAGGTCCGTACCAACGATTCTCAAGCCGTTCGAACGTGCGCGCCTGTCTCAGATCCAGAAGATCCGGGCGTCGAAAGACGGGCCAAGATCGCCTTGACCTGATCCGTCCTCAAGCAGTCCAGTGCGCGCGAATTCAGCACGTCCCAAGGCGTCACATGAGCAGGAGAGCAGACAGTTTCAGGACTGGACTTTCAAACCGTCACCATTTTTGGAGAATTCTTCGGCCCCAACTTTGTCAATAGTCCTGCGGAAAAGACAGGGTCCTATGAAGTGATCTCGGACACCGAGGCGCAGCTGCCCTTTTCCGGCGGCTTCGTTTCGAGCACGACCTATGTGCAGACCCTGACCGGCACCGGATTTTCCTTTGACGAGGACACTGGGCGATACACGGGTCGTGTGACCGGGTTTTCGGCGTATGAAGTGCAGAACCCCAACAATGCCTGGACCGTTGACGGGCTCGACGTGGCGTTGAACACGTTAAACAGCAACCCCTCGTCCACCGATGTGAGCTTTAACGATCTTCTCGGGGTTCCGCTGCAGTACAAGTATATCAGCGGGGACTTCACCGATGTCTATATCACCGGGTTATTTGAGACATCGCCCGGGGCAACGGGGGTGATGATTACTTTGAGGGGCTGGCCGGCGACGACTGGCTCTTTGGCGGTGAGGGTAACGACACGCTGCGGGGGGATGAAGGCAGTGACATCCTGAAAGGCGGATCTGGCAACGACCAGATGGACGGCGGCAGCAACAATGACCTGATGTTTGGCAACAGCGGCGCGGACGAGATGCACGGTGGTGGTGGCAACGACACGATGAGCGGCGGTGCGGGCAACGACCTGATGAAGGGGGACAATGGCGATGACTCCCTGTCCAGAACGGCGGCGCCGATGACATGAGTGGCGGGGACGGAGACGACACGCTCAGTGGGGGCGCCGGCGATGAGACGCTCAAGGGTCAAAACGGCGACAACCTTCTCTAGGACGGTGCCGGGTAGGATCTGATCTATGTCGGCAGTGGTGACGATGTGGTGCGCGGCGGGGCGGGCACCAACATCCTTTGTGGCAACGGGGGCCGAGACCATGTGGTTGGCTCGGACGGAACCGATGAGCTTTTTGGCGGCAAGGGCCGTGATGTGCGTGACTCCGGCATCGCGCCGGATTTTCTCAACGGCGGTCCGGGCAACGAACCGCTCACCGTAACCGGCGGCGACCAGACGTCGGACACTTTCATTTTCGAAGATACTCTCGGCCACGACACGATCACGGATTTCGAAGTGGGATTCGACGAGATCTTTGTTGCCGCCGAAGGGATCGACACGGGCGATGTGACAAGCGCGGTGGTGATGGGGACAGACGATGTGCGGATATCGGTCGATATTGGCATCGGCGAGGATCAGACCATTCTGGTTGAAGGTGTCGCGGACACCTTCGTGCAGGAGACCGACGTGCTGGTCGCATGAGCCGGTTGCTGCAGACGGAGTGTCTTCGTGCGTCCGGTCCCGGATCAGGTTTTCGGCGGGGGCGTGTCCTTTGGGATCAGGCTGTCGTGGAGCAGATCTTCGACGAAATGGGACAGCAGTTGCACGCGGCCTGACACGCCGGCTTTGCGATAGATCGACGCGTTCTGCGCCTTGATCGTGCCCTCCTTGGTCTCCCGGATCGATGCGATCTCGGAGATCGAGTAGCCCTTGATCCCCATCAGGGCCACGGCGCGTTCCGCCTCGGTCAGACCCCAGACATCAAACTGGCTTTGCAGGAGATCCGCGAACGCGCCGGAGGCCTTGTCGATCTGGTGCTGCATACGGGATTCACGGCGCAGCGATTTGCGCAGTTCCCACCCCGAAAAGAGTGTGCCGAGCAGCAGCGAAACCGTGACTGCGATCTCCATCAGATCTCCGCGCTCCAGACCTGTCGCCGGGACAGAGTCTGCCGGTGTGCCGGGCGTGGCGTCTGGCCATCCGAACAGATCGGGCAGCATGTCTGCGACAAAGAAGAACGTGCAGGTGATCTGGATCAGAAAGATCCCCCAAAGAAGCGTTGGCCGCGAAACTGCCATTATGTCATCCAAATCCTATGCGCTGGCGGGGGCGGGGTCTGTTGCACCCGCCCGCGCAGCTGTGTCAGTCTGTTTTAGTTGTCGCCGTCATCGTCGTCATCTTCGGCTTCAATCTCAAGGATTTCACCCGTCGCGGCAGAGAGTTCGATTTCATAGGCCGCGCCGTCGAGCGTTGCCTCGACCTCGATTTCATCCCCTTCGACCTCGATCTCCTGGATCACATAGCCGCTGGCTTCCAGCGTCGCGCGGATCTCGGCTTCGGTGGTGCCGAGTGTTTCTCCCGTGCTGACGGCGGCATGCGCAGCCAAGGCGGAGGCGACAAGGGCCGGGGCGATCATAGCGTAGCGAAGTTTCATAGTGCGTGTCCTCTCAAAGTGATGTCAGGCCGACACCCGATTGGTGTGGCTGGTCAGGACATGCGGTGGCCAGCGGTCGGTCGCTATCGATATTTGGGTTATAATCCGGCCTATTGGACCAAGGGTTATGCGAGGATTAACCCTCGCCGACCTCGGCCTGGATCTGTGCTTTGGACTTGCGCGCCCGCTCCGTGGCGGACTTGAGCTGTCCGCAGGCGGCCATGATATCCTCCCCCCGCGGGGTGCGGATCGGTGAAGCATAGCCAGCCTTGTAGATGATATCCGCAAAGGCGCGGATCCGGTTGTTCGAGCTGCGCTTGTAAGGAGCGCCGGGCCATTCGTTGAACGGGATCAGGTTGATCTTGGCCGGGATCTGGTGGTCTTTGATCAGCCGGATCAGCCGCCGCGCATCATCGTCACTGTCATTGATGCCGTGCAGCATGACGTACTCGAAGGTGATGCGTTCGGAATTCGAGACCTTCGGATAGCTGGCCAGGGCCTGCAACAGGGTTTCGATGTTCCAGCGTTTGTTGATCGGAACCAGCAGATCGCGGGTCTCGTCGGTGGTTGCGTGAAACGAGATGGCCAGTTGGCAGCCGATTTCTTCTGCCGTGCGGGCAATCTCGGGCACAACTCCGGAGGTCGAGAGCGTAATGCGCCGCCGGGACAGGGATATCCCTTCGGGATCCATGGCGATCTTCATGGCGTCCCGGACGTTGTCGAAGTTGTAGAGCGGCTCGCCCATTCCCATCAGGACGATGTTGGACAAAAGGCGGGTTTCGTCTTTGGGCGCCCCGCGTTCGGGCCACTCGCCAAGGTCGTCGCGCGCGATCATGATCTGGCCGACGATTTCACCTGTGGTCAGATTGCGTACGAGCTTCTGCGTGCCGGTGTGGCAGAAGGAACAGGTCAGCGTACAGCCGACCTGAGACGAGATGCAAAGGGTGCCGCGATCCTCTTCGGGGATGTAGACAACCTCAACCTCGTGCCCTCCGGCGATGCGGACCAGGTATTTGCGCGTCCCGTCGGTTGAGACCTGCTTTGACACAACCTCTGGCAGCGCAATGCGGAAAGTTTCCGCAAGCATGGCGCGATACGGTTTGGCCAGATTGGTCATCTCGGCAAAGTCACGCACCCCCCACTGATAGATCCATTGCCAGATCTGGTTGACCCGCATCTTCGCCTGTTTTTCCGGGGTTCCGGCGGCGATCAGCGCGTCTTTCAACTGGACTCGGGTCAGACCAACAAGATTGACGGGCCCCTCCGGCATTTGACGCGGGAGGGTCAGAACATCTTGTGTGATTGGCGCGGAGGCGGACATGGGTAACCTGGGGGCTGAGTGGGGCTGCGGTGTCATATAAGACAGATCCGGCAGAACCAAAAGAAATTCGCGTGCCGATCTTGGGTCTGCACCGGGCGTGCCTATCTAGATGAGGTTGGTCATGGGGTGCACCGATGATCGACGCGGGATGGAATCGGAGGGGAGGCCGATGACCAGCTTCATATATAACAGTGGTGGAGTCGGGCGGCCAAATGGTGAGCCACGCCTTCGTTTGAAGACAGACAGCCTGGCCGCAAGAGCAACGGGCGGTCTTCCAAAACGCGATGCCTTTGGCGCGCAGAGCGACGCGCGACGGCCACATGAGGCCCGGTTCGAGCCCGCTTTGAGCGATGCGCTGGCAGATGCCGCGGGAGTAGGATCTGGCAGTCGGGTGCTGTTTCTGGGGCCGGAGGCCTCTCAGGCCGCGCACTACCTGTCGACCCATTATGGATGCCGGGTGGTGGCCTGCGATGGCGGCGCCGTGACAAGGGAAGACACGGCGGCTGGGCCGGAGCGGCAGAGCGGGCGGCACTTTTCCCCGATGGACATGCCGTTTGGCGCGGGCACGTTTGATGTGGTGCTTCTTCTGGATGTGCTCAGCGCGCTGGATGACCCGGTCGGTGTTCTGGTCGAATGTGAGCGTGTGTTGCGCCAAAGCGGACGACTGGCGTTTTCCGAAGTGGTGTTGTCGCAATCGGCCGGGTCATGTGTTGGCGCCGCGTTGAATGACGCGCGCCACTCACGCCATGTCAACGCCTACGCCAGCTACCTGAAGACGTTGGAACGCACCGGCCTGACGGTTGAGTCTGCAATCGAGCTGATGCTGGATGCCAGCGATTTTCGCGGCCACAGGCGCCGGGACATGTCACCCGCCTTGGGGACCGCGTGGGACGCGGGCGCTTTGCGTCGCGGCCAGTACCTCTGCCGTCGTCTCTCTGTATGATCTGGCCGGCGTGCCACACCTGAGAAAATTCGACGAATTTTCTCGATAGTCTGTAGAGGGCCGATTGCCACGCGGCCCTAGAAAATTCGTCGAATTTTCTGGGGCCCGGTCACATCCGGGCGGACCAGTCCAACGCCTGCTCCAGGCGGTCATCGCCCCAGAACAGTTCCCCGCCCGTGGTAAAGCTCGGCGCACCGAAGATCTTGTGCGCTGTCACCTCTTCACCCACCGCGATCAGACGCTGTTTGACCTGCGGATCCCGGGCCCGGTCCACCAGCGCGGGATCCAGGCCCGCGCGGTCCAGAGCAAGCCGAATGGTGTCCGGATCGGAAATGTCGCGGCCATCCGCAAATTCTGCGGCAAAAACGGCCTTGCAGAAAGCCGGGCCGCGGTCGTCCTCCAATGCCACCTGAGCCACCCGCGCCGCAAGTAGCGAATTCTGCGGAAACGGGTCCGGCTGCATCAGACGCAAACCGGCCTCACCGGCGCGACGTTCTATGTCGCGCCACATGTATTCGCCCTTCAGCGGATAGAGGTTGAACGGCGAGGAGGTCCATCCCTGGGCCTTGAAGACCGGTCCCAGCAGCATTGGCCGCCAGGTCACCTCGACCTGGCGCGCGCGCGCAAGGGCTTCGATTCGAAAGGCGCTCAAGTAAGAATATGTCGAAGCAAACTCGAACCAGAAGGTGACTTGACCGCCGCTCATTGTGCGCTCGCGATCAATTGGTCGACGCGCGCGCGGCCCAGATCGATCCGGCAGGCGGCGATGGCGATGCCTGTGCCGGATCCACCGCCAAAGCCCGCACCGACAAAGTCGCACTGCGCATCGCGCCAGGCCACCCATGCGGCTTGCGCGGCCTCCAGCGCCGGACCTGCCACCTCGCGGCCCGTGACCTCATCAAGCTCGGCTGCCGCGCTGCCCGCAATTTCAAGTGCGACTTCAAGCGCGCCGTCCACGCCGGCCGCAACCGTGTTCAGGCATTCGCCAATCTCAACCTGAGAGCTTGCGTTGCATTCCAAGGTCGGATCGGCCAGCCCCGCCAGCGGATAGGCGACCATCCAAAGGCCCAATAGGCGTCCAAAAGCGCGCAGTTTCACGGCATCTCTCCTGTCATCACACCCAAAAACGGCCCCACCCTAGCAGACGCTTGGCCGCCTGTCTGGGGTTGATGGATCATCCGCCGCAGCGCTTTTGAGCGTCTTCAACATCGGCTGTAAAGCCCAGCAGCGAAAAGGAGTCCTTGGTCCGGGTGCCACGCGACGACCGGGCCGTCAGGACCGCCGAGACGCCGCGTTTCATGGCCGTGATGATCTTGGCATCTTCGGCTTCGCTGGCCGGCCAGGCCCATTCCCCTTCGGTGAAGAGCTCGAACTGATCCTCCCCGATCGTCAGGTTCACGGTGGAGCCATCCGCAAACGGATATCCGCCGGTAAAGGTCACCTGGCCTTTCACGGCGTCGCCGGGCCGGTAAAACACGAAGAGCAGGATATCGCCGCGCCGCACGGCAACGACACGCCCGTCGCGGGTGTTTACGGTTTCCTTCGGAGCAGAGACACTCCAACATTCATTCGGGTCATCCTCAACAAAGACGGACCAGTCCGTTTTGGCGGCCACCCGATTGGTAGAGATATCTTGCGCCCAACCGCTTGTGGCGAAAGCGGCAATTGCGAACCCGGCGGCCGCGGGCAAGGCACTGAATTTCATCGAACCAGCCTCCAGCTGTGTCATAACCTCAATGTGTCAGGGTCCGCAGACCAGCGGCACTGGCTGCCGTCTCGCTTGCTGCGCCCCGCTGCTTTTCGACATACACATGATATGGCAAATGTGCGCCTGCGCGAAAGAGCGATTGGCCGAATTTTGCCGCACTTGTGAGGAGTATGAATGAAAGACCCGCTTCCAATTGCCGAGATCTGGCGCGGAGACGTGCTGGAAAGCCTGCATCTCGGCCATGTTGTCATTGCCGACAGCACCGGACATCGGCATGTTTGGGGGGATCCGGACGCTTTGATCCTGCCGCGCTCTTCCTACAAGATGATTCAGGCATTGCCTTTGGTCGCGTCCGGCGCGGCGGATGCCGCGGGTCTTGGTCGCGCGCGTCTGGCGCTGGCCTGTGCCAGCCACAAAGCCGAAGCCCGCCATGTGGAGACCGTGTCCGCCTGGCTTGGCGATCTTGGGCTGGATGAAACGGCCCTGCGGTGCGGCCCACAACCCCCGCGGGATCAGCACGAACGGGACAGGTTGATCCGCGCTGATCTGCCGCCCGATCAGACCCACAACAATTGCTCGGGCAAGCACACGGGGTTTCTGACTCTGGCCAAGCATCTGCGGGCCGGGCCGGAATACCTCGACATCGACCACCCGGTGCAGCGCGACGTGCGCGCGGTGTTTTCTGAACTGACCGGCTCTGACGCGAACAGGTGGTCTGTTGACGGCTGTTCCGCTCCGAACTTTGCCTGCAGCATCGCCGAACTTGCACGGGCCATGGCCTGGTTTGCAACCGCTGGCACGCGTGGCGATCGCCTCAGCAGGTCTGCGGTCAGAGTGGCGGAGGCGATGATGGCACATCCCGAAATGGTGGCTGGCGAAACCCGGGCCTGCACCGAACTGATGCGCGCGGCTGCCGGTCAGGTGGCGTTGAAGACCGGCGCCGAGGGAGTCTTCGTCGCGATTTTGCCCGGCCAGGGCCTTGGCGTGGCAGTGAAAGCCGTTGATGGCGCGACACGGGCGGCGGAATGCGCGGTGACGGCGGTTCTGGTGCATCTGGGTGTCCTTGCGGCAGATCATCCGACCGCGCGCCGCTTCATGTCGCCCCGCGTGACGAATTGGCGTGGGATCGAGACCGGCTGGATCCAGCCGGCGCCCGGGTTTCCGGGCTGATCAGACGCAGGAGCGCCTAGATGTCGGCAAAGTCCTCAGCCGCATAACCCTGCAGGTACAACAAGGCCGTGAGGTCTCCGTGGTTGACGCGCACCTGGCATTCGGCGGCCACGGCCGGTTTGGCATGCAGCGCCACGCCGGTGCCCGCACGCGTCAGCATGCCAAGATCGTTGGCCCCGTCGCCGACGGCCAGAACATCCGCATCGGAGATCCCGAGCCGGGATGTGATGTCTTCAAGCGCGCGCACCTTGGCGTCGCGTCCAAGGATCGGGCGGGCAACCTCGCCGGTCAGGCGATGGTCATGCGTGACAAGCGTATTGGCGCGGTTTTCGTCAAATCCAAGCTGCGCGGCCACCTGCGCGGTGAAGGCCGTGAACCCGCCGGACACAAGGGCTGCATAGGCCCCATCGCGCCGCATCGTGGCCAGCAGCACCGGCCCGCCGGGCATCAGGACGATACGCTCGGCGAGAACCTTGCCGATGACCTCTTCGCCGAGCCCTGCAAGAAGCCCCACGCGTTCGATCAGGGCCTCTTCGAAATCCAGCTCACCATTCATCGCCCGTGCCGTGATCTCTTTGACCCGGTCGCCGACCCCGGCTTCGTCGGCCAGTTCGTCGATGCATTCCTGCTGGATCATTGTGCTGTCCATATCGGCCAGAAGCATCCGCTTGCGCCGCCCGGTCTCTGGCTGGACAATCAGGTCGACGCCCAAGCCTTGCAGATCTGACCACACATCCCAGAGATTGGCGGGCAATACGCCCAATCCGAATTCGGCCGCCTGACCTGGGGCCAGCCAGCGGATCTCGCCGCCGCCCCAGGCATTGCGCAGGCTGTCCGGCAGAGCCAGGTCCATCGGAGCGCCCGTGGGCGCGGTCAACAGGGTAGCGACAAACATCACGGATCTCCGATGGTCATGGGCTGGCCAGGGGATTTGACTGGCCAGAGTCTGCTGGGCGTGCGTCTGGGCGGCAGCATGTGTGGCAAGCATCGGCACCCGGGGTCTGGCGATTGCGTAGAACCAGCGCGACATATTCTGACATCGACCGGGCAGAATAGGCCTGGGCGATGCCCGGCACAAAAGTAGGGTGGAAACACTCCCCGGGCTTGCCAAGGACCTTTGTGGGCTCGGCCAGATCGGCCACATCGTCCAGTCGCGAGGACCCGATGCGCGGCGCAAAAATCACGCTATAGCGAATGTCTGGCCGCGCCCGGGCCCTTGCACGGGTGACCTTGTGGTCGTCAAACACCACATCCTGGAAAGGATCAACGGCGCCGGATGTGATCTTCTCGCGAAGCCACTGATAAGCCTGCAGCACCATTTTGCGCGTCTCCGCCGTCTACCGCCCGTTTCTGGCCGCTGTCTTTAGCGGCTCTGACTGCGGCATGAAAGCATCCTTTCCCCCGGCTACGAGATCGCGCGGATGGCTGGAGCGGGCCGGGCGATGACGGCGGGTGCGGACTTGGACTGACGGATCAGCAGGATGGCCGGGTTCGAGACGGATTGCTCTTCGACGGTCGCTTTCAGCCCGGCCAGCGTTGTGGTGAGGACACGTTCGCGGGGGGTCGAGGCGGCCTCCACGATTTCCACCGGCAGGTCGGGGGCGTGACCGGCGGCCATCAGATCAGAGCCAAGCGTGGTCGCGCCGGCCACTGCCATGTAAAGCGCCAGGGTCGTACCCGGGGTCAAAAGCTGCGCAGCCTCGGGTGCGGTGTCACCCGGGCGGCAGGTGCCGGTGGCGTGGATCACCCGGTCGGTCTGTCCGCGTTCCGTGAGCGCATGGCCCAGACTTGCGGCAGCGGCAGACGCCGCCGTCACGCCGGGCACGACCTCAACCGAGATGCCGGCAGCACGGGCGGCGGCCAGTTCTTCTTCGGCGCGGCCGAACATCATTGGATCGCCAGACTTCAGCCGCACCACGGATTTGCCGCGCTGGGCATCCGAGGTGATCAGCGCGCAGATCCGCTCCTGCGGCCAGGCATTGGCGCCGACTGTCTTGCCCACGCAGACACGTTCGGCATCGCGCCGCGCCAGTTCCAGCACCTCCGGATCGACCAGACGGTCATAGTAGATAATGTCGGCCTCCTGCATCCGCTGCACGGCGCGCAGGGTTATCAGATCTGCCGCACCCGGGCCCGCGCCAATCAGCGCAATCCGGCCACTGCCAATGGCGTCGGGCGCCCCACCATCGGCCAAGGCCGCCTTCAGCGCGTCCGCCGCGGCGCGCTCAGCTCCCCTGCGATGCAATTGACGGGGTTCGCCCGAAAACGCCCAGCGCCAGAACGCGCGTCGCGCGGGCGAGGATGCGATTGACCGCGCGGCGGCGGTGCGCAGGCGTCCGGCGAGGGAGGCGAAGTCCCCCAGACGTGGCTCAAGCATCTGTTCCACGGACGTCTTGATCTGACGGGCCAGCACGGGGGCGTTTCCTTCGGTGCCGATGGCAACGACGACCGGGTCGCGGTCTACCAGCGAGGGTGTGATCGCGGAACATAGCTCGGGTTGGTCCACGACGTTGACCGGCACTTTGGCGGCTTCGGCCAAGGCATGGAGCGCACCAGCCGACCCAGGACAGCCGGTTGCGATAAAGACCAGCGCGGCAGTGTCAAACGTGCCTTGCGTGATCGACCCACGGTGCCAGGTGATCCGGCCGGTGGCGGCAAGACCCTCAAGTTCCGGATCAAGTTCGGGCCAGGCCACGACAATCTGCGCTTCGGTTTTCAGCATCAGCCGGCATTTCTGGGCGGCCTGCTCGCCGCCGCCGACTATCACAACGCGGCGGTTTTCCATGCGAAGAAACATCGGAAAGGTCTTCATGACAGGTCCTCAGTGCGGCGGTCAGGCGGCGGCAGAGCGGGCGTGACGGGTCGCCCAGAGCTGTCGCGCCTCAAGTTCGGCGGTGGGAAGATCAGGCACCGTGCCCAGCGTCAAAAGCGCCAGGGCGGCGGTGCCGATCACGGTGGCTTCTGCGGCGGGGTCGCTCAGGCGTCCGTCCCAGAGATCAATCGGTGCGCTGTCGGGCAGCTCAAGATCGCCCAGACGGCGGGCGGCTTCGATCTGCGGCGGCGCTGCCGGGAAAGGTCGGCCATCCCGCTGACCAAACAGGGCAACCGCCTTGAACGGCGTGCGCTCAAACTCACCGCCGCCGCCTTTCAGGATCATGGTCGCCGGATCCCCCAGCCTTTCGGCGACATCGGCCTGCAAAGGCCGGTAGCCGGGATGGAACACACCCTGGACCGAGGCGGTCGCTCCGCCGGGGTTGGCCATGCGCAGGCAGGTGTTGATACAGGATCTCAGGCCAAGATCGGCGCGCAGGTTCAGAATGCGCGCGGCCTCCGGACTCATGGCTTCGACGGGCAGATAGGCCAGACCGCCGGCCAGCGCATCGCGGGCATCTTCAGGGGTTTCAACCACCTGCGCGCCCATCGCGGCGAGATGGCTGCGCAAATGGCTCTCGGTCGCGTTGCGGCCATGCAGAAGAACCGGATGGCCGGCTTCGGCAACCAGCCTGGCCGACAGAAGATACCATGGCGCACCGCGCGTGCGCCAGGAGGCATAGCTCGGCCAATCGAGGGCTGCGCCCAGTCTGTTCCAGCGCCCGAGTGTGGCGCGCAGAGCTTTGACAAATCCGGCTATTTCATCGACCGTTTCGCCTCTGAGCCGAAGCACCATCAAGAGGGCGCCCACAGCTTCGGGCGCGGGATCGCCGGTCAGGATCTCGGCCATGGCGGCCTCGGCTTCGTCCTCGGTCATCGCCCGGGCCCGGCCCTTGCCTTGCGCAACGATGCGGACAAAGGGCGCAAGACTCATTCGGCAGCCAGACGTTCTTCGGCATGCATGTCGTCGATCAGCTCCTGCAGTTCGGGGCGGCAGGATCCGCAGTTTGTGCCAGCGTTCAGCCTCTGCCCCAGCGCAGGGACGGTCCGGCAGCCGCCGGCGATGGCGTCGCGGATTTCGTTGACGCCGACGCCGAAACAGGAGCAGACCTCGGCGCCCTTGGCGGGCTGTGCAATTGACGGCACGCTGGCCAGAGCCACGACAGGGGGAACATTTTCCCCGATCAGGGCGACAACAGAGCTGCGGGCCACGCGCACAGGCGCCGGCCCGGCAAAGAAAGTTCCCAAGAGGCGCTCGTCCTCAAGGATGGCCACCCGCGCCAGGCCAAAGGCCGCGTCTTCGTACACGGATGCGAGGCCGCGGTCCTGCAGGTTCAGCACGGTGCGCGCTTCGATCTCCCAGGATGCGGGGATCTTGTGGCCTGCGACCTCGGACTGCCAGCCGGTTTTGGTCCGCGCGATGGCGGCATAGGGCCGGGTCGGTTGCATCTGGGCGATACCGGCGGCAAAGCCATACCAACCGGCTGCATATCGCTGCAGGCCGACGATGGTCCCTTTGGAAGCCGGCTGCCCGGAAATCGGATCGGTCACCGGCGCCACCAGAGTGTTCACCCGGCCGAGGCCGGAGGTCACCGCTGTCCAGTGCATCGGCGCAAAGACCGTGCCGGGTTGAATGCGGTCGCTGATCATGACGCGCAGGACCGCGCGGCCATAGGGGCTGGTCACCTCCGCCAGATCGGCCGGGTCAAGCCCGACGGCACCGGCGTCCTGCGGGTGCACTTCCAGATAAGGTTCCGCCATATGTGCCCCGAGGCGCGGCGCGCGCCCCGTCCGTGTCATTGTATGCCACTGATCGCGCACCCGACCGGTGTTCAACAGAACCTGCGCCCCCGGCAGGGCGGCGGCGGGCGCGGGCGGCACGATCGGCAGCATTCTGGCCTTGCCGTTGCCGTGGAAAAAGCCGCCTTCAGCAAAGAACCGGGGCGTTGGTGTGCCCGTCTTGGGCACCGGCCAGATGGTGGGCCTCAGGCTGTCGTAGTCCTCGTCGGACAGCTCGGCGAGGCCAGAGATGTCAAAGTCGCGTCCCATGCGCCCGGCAATACCCGAGAGCGTGGCGTATTCGCGGAAAACCTCTGCCGGAGAGGCAAAGTCAAAGGCATCGCTCCAGCCCATCCTGCGTCCCACATCCGAGATAATGTCCCAATCTGCGCGTGCCGCCCCCGGAACGGGCAGGAACGGGCGCTGGCGCGAGATGCGGCGTTCGGAATTGGTCACTGTGCCGGATTTCTCACCCCAGCCGGAGGCCGGAAGCAGCACGTCACACAGCCTGTTGGTGTCGGTGTCGACCAGTATGTCGCTGACCACCGTGAAGGGTACGGTCTTGATCGCCTCGGCCACATGATCGGCCTGCGGCAGCGAAACCGCCGGATTGGTCGACATGATCCACAGCGCCTTGATCTCCCCGCGCCCGCAGGCCTCAAAGAGATCGACCGCTTTCAACCCCGGGCGCGCGGCCATCACAGGCGCGGCCCAAAACCCCTGAACGGCCATCCGGTGATCGGCATTTTCCAGATCCAGATGGCAGGCCAGCATGTTGGCGAGCCCGCCGACCTCGCGCCCGCCCATCGCATTGGGCTGGCCGGTCATGGAAAACGGTCCCATCCCTTCGCGCCCGATCCGGCCCGTCGCCAGATGGCAATTGAGGATCGCGTTCACCTTGTCGGTCCCGCAGGCAGATTGATTGACGCCTTGCGAATAAAGCGTGACCACCTTTTCAGTCTTGCAAAAGAGGTCGAGGAACGTGTCGATGTCAGACTGGCTGAGGCCGGACGCCAGCGGTTCGGAGGCATGCGCCGCTGAAAGCGCGGCGGCAAGCCCGTCAACATGTGCCTCGGTGTAGCCTTGGTCGACAAGCCCGCGCCGGTCGATCTCGGCCAGAAGCGCGTTGAACAGGGCGGAATCGCCGTCATGGCGCACCTGAAGGTGCAGATCGCAGAGCGAAGCTGTGGCGGTGCGGCGCGGATCGACCAGCACGACCTTCATTTCTGGCCGGGATTCCTTGGCTGCGGCAAGCCGCTGGAACAGAACCGGGTGGCACCAGGCAAGGTTGGACCCCACCAGCACCACCAGGTCAGCCTGCTCGAAATCTTCGTATTGGCCGGGCACGGTATCCGCGCCGAAGGCCCGTTTGTGGCCAGCCACCGAGGAGGCCATGCACAGCCTTGAATTCGTGTCGATATTGGCCGACCCGATATAGCCCTTCATGAGCTTGTTGGCGACGTAGTAGTCTTCGGTCAACAACTGGCCCGACACATAGAAGGCGACGCTGTCAGGGCCGTGTTCGGCAATGGCCGCAGAAAACCTTTCGGCCACCAGATCCAGCGCGCTGTCCCAGTCGCTGTCAGCGCCGCCAATGCGCGGGGCCAGAAGACGACCTTCCAGCGAGATCGTCTCACCCAGCGCGGCACCCTTGGAACACAGGCGCCCGAGATTGGCCGGGTGGGAGTCGTCCCCCCG
>JBCDEC010000051.1:0-22014 GCA_039179965.1 Pseudomonadota bacterium | reverse complement strand
TGTATTCCGGCGTTCGAAGCCGCCGGGGCCGGGCGCGTGGTCGTGACGTCCTCGATCACCGGCCCGGTCACCGGGTTTCCCGGCTGGGCCCATTACGGCGCGTCGAAATCCGGCCAGCTTGGGTTTCTGAAAACCGCTGCGATGGAGCTGTCGCGCTACAACACGACGATCAATGCGGTGATGCCGGGCAACATCTACACCGAAGGCCTGCAGGATCTGGGTCAGGACTACCTCGACACCATGGCTGCCTCGATTCCCCTGAAGCGACTTGGGGCGGTGGAAGACATCGGCCATGCCGCTCTGTTCTTTGCCTCGGCAGAGGCCGCCTATATCACCGGCCAGCAGATCGTTGTGGACGGGGGCCAGATCCTGCCCGAAAGCCTGGAGGCGATTGAAGAGATCTGACTGGTCCGCGGCATGCAAGGCCGCCGTTTTGGTGCGGCTGTTGCATGCCGTCCCGACCACCGTACGGTGCGGCGAACATTAAGCTTTTGTTAAACTTTTCCGGTGCTTGATGCCGGAATGTGTAAACAGAAGGTTACACGTCGAGCCCCGGCGTGACCTGGAATGATCGCCTGGCCCGTGCCCGGTCAGGTCAGGGAGACCGGCCATGATCCTTACATTGGCAATCTCGCGAACCACGCTGGTGTGTCTGTCGCTTCTCGCGGTTTTGCCACTGCTCGGGGTGCTGGCCTACGATCCGGCGCTGATCTTCACGCCTTGGGCGAAAGCGCTGCAATGGAGCGTGGTCTTTGTCGTGGCCTGCCTGCTGGCGCGCCAGATCTGGCGGCGCAAACGCCACAGATTGCCGCCATCCCCTGCGGCCGCCACGAAAGTCGAAACATTTTTCCAGCATCGCCCCGAGGTCACGGTGCTGCTGGATGCCTCAGGGCGCATTTCGCGCAGCAATCAGGCGTTTCGCGCGCTTGTCGGCATGTCCGAAGCGCGGCTGGTTGGCCAGCGCCTGGACGAAATCGAAGCGCTCAACGGGATGGCGGACTACGGGTTCTGGCCGGAGGCGCGGCAAGTCGCGGATCTTGGCAAGACCTGGAGCCGGCAAACCTGGGGGCAGCGCGATGATGGCAGCCTGTTTCCTGAACAGATCGTGATCCGTGCGTTGCGCGACGCGAAGGGCAAGATCATCGGCTACACGCTTGATTCCCATGATGTCTCGGATCTGGTGATGACCAAGCGCGAGCTGGAGCGCAGCGCGTTGCAGGATCCGCTGACCGGGCTTTTCAACCGCCGCTACCTCGAAGCCGAGGCCGAACAGGCCATCGACCGGTGCCGCCATTCGGGTCAGAAACTGGGGCTGGTGCTGCTCGATCTGGATGACTTCAAAACCCTCAACGACCGGCGCGGGCACCAGTTTGGCGACGAGGTGCTGGTTCATGTGGCCGAGACCCTGCGCAGCGTGGTGCCACTGGGGGACATCATTGCGCGGCTGGGCGGCGATGAATTCGTCGTGGTGGCCGAAGACGTGGATGGGCCAGAGATGCTTGAGGCCCTGGCCGAGGACATCCGCACCGCGCTGTCTTTGCCCTTCGCGGTTCAGGATGACACGCTCAGGCTGAGCGCAAGCCTGGGCGCGAGCCTGTTTCCGGACGACGGGCAGGAGTTTGATGCGCTGATGGGACGGGCCGACAATGCGATGTATCAATGCAAACAATTGGGCCGCAATCGCGTGTCGCTTTACGCCGCCGCCCGGGCTGTGATGGCGCGACCGGTTCCCATCGACACGCATGCGGCGGATCTGGGATCGGCCGTGGCGGAGGATGGCTTTATTCCCTACTTTCAGCCGCTTGTTGACCTGACCACGCGTGAAGTGGTGGGCGCGGAAGCGCTCTGCCGCTGGCAGCACCCCCGCCATGGCCTGTTGCCGCCCTCGGCCTTTGTGGCGGCCGCTGAAGCCAACGGCACGATTGGCGATATTGACAAGACGATCATCCGAAAGGCCTGTCTGCAGATGTCGGACTGGCAGGACCGGGGCCGGGGCAGCCTGCCCATTTCGGTCAATGTATCCGCTGCGACATTGAGTGAGCCGGGCTTTGCCAGATTCCTGCAGGATTGTTCGTCCGAATACGGGGTTGCGCCCGAAGATCTGGTTGTGGAGCTGACCGAAAGCATGGTGCTTCTGGCGGATGATCACGGGCGACGCAGCCTGCTGCGCATTCGCGATCTGGGGTTCCAGGTTGCCCTTGATGATTTCGGCACCGGCTTTTCCACATTGGCGCTGTTGAAGGATTTGCCGGTCACGCGTCTGAAGATCGACCGCAGCTTTGTCACCCAGATCGACGCCAACCGGCGCGATTGGGAAATCGTATCCAGCATTGTCTCGCTGGGGCGCGCGCTTGGCACCGATGTGGTGGCCGAAGGGGTGGAAACGGAATCCCAGGCCAAGGCGATTGCCGGGATCGGCGATATGATCGCGCAGGGCTATCTCTTTGGAAAACCGATGCCGGCGGTCGATCTGGCGGCTAACGCGACCTGGAGCTACGACTACGTGGCGGTCAGCGCCTGAGGACGCCGTCGCCGTCGCCCGATATCTGCGGCTTGCGGCCCGACGCAAAAGGTGTGCTGTCCAAGGTTCGCCGGGCAAGGCCCATCGTGCAAGGTCCGCTGTGCAATCACCGCCGTCCAAGGTCTACCGTCGAAGCCCCACCATTCAAGGCCCTGCGTCCAAAGATTGCCGCCCGGGGCCCCCCGTCCAAGGACCCCCGACCAAGGACCCCCGTCAAAAAAAATCACGTGCCATGGGCCCATCGGCCCAGGTCCAACGGCCCAGCTTCATCGGCCAAAGCCTGCCGTCCATCGTCGGCCGTCCAAAGATCACCGTCCAGGGTCTGCCAGCCAAGGACCACCGGCGCAGGTCCATCACCCCAGGTGCACCGGTCCTGGTCTACTGGCCCAGGTCTACTGGCCCAGGTCCCCTGTTCAAGGACCACCGTCCCAGGACCACGGTCCTCAATGCGCCGCCCACGGGCCCATGTCCGCTGTTCAATCACCGCCGTCCAATGCCCACGGTCCTCAATGCACCGCCCAGGGTCCGCCGTCCAAAGGTCGCGCTGTCCATGGTCCATCTGTCGAGGAAATCCGAGGACCAGCGGCTCATCCTGTTGTGCCGCTACCCCTGCCAACAGACCTTGCCGACAAACCTTGCCAACAGACCTTGCCGACAAGGCGGGCGAACCAAGCGAAGAACGATCGATCAGGATGATCCAGCTAGACCGCGCCGCAGCGATCACCAACCGGTCAGGCAGACACAGGCCGGGTGGCTATTCGTGTCGCGCCCCGGTTTCAGGTGTCGCCAGCCCGGGAGCATACTGCGCATCGCCCCTGTTTTGATCTCCTGTCGCGGCCGCAATCTGGTCGGCATGCGTTTCCGGCAACTGATGATCAGGCCGGTACTGCGGCGCGAGTATCGACGTCAGCTGCCCCAGCGCCCGGGTAAAGCGCACCACCACGGATTGGCAGCCATCCATCGCCCGGGTGGAGATCACCCGAAGCCCCTGCAGAATCGCGTTCTGCAACCGGAAGGTGGCGTTGCTGTTGGACAGAACGGCCGGATCCGGGCGGTGGGGCAGGTAGCCGCGCAGACGGTCGACAAACGCGGCGCAAAACGTCTGCTCTAGAGGTGTGGCCGCCCTGAAGCGCACCTGGTGCTGAACATTGCCAAAAGACAGGTCCAGTCGGGAGACGAGCCATTGCCCGGTTTCGAGGTCGCGGAAGAGCGATATCGCGATCGCCGAGTCGCTGCGGTGTAGTGTGCTGGGCATGTCTTTATAGTCTCGCTCCCAAGTTCCCCTGTTACTTTGCGTTTACCCTGTGGAGTCTTGAAAAAGAGTTAATCGACCCGATGCCGGGGCACGCAAAATGCCGCGTTCACGACGATGTCGTATTTGTTTTGACCGCGCCACGGCGCCCCAGCGCGGGAGGCTCGGCGAACTGAAACGCGCCGTAGATATGGGTGGGCTTGCCCGCCACGTTGCGCCCGACCTCGCCCCGCCCGCGACAGATCAGCGTCTCGCCATCCTCAAGCTCCAGCGGCTCGGCAAAGCGGAAGGGGGCGAGGTCGGCCACAGCCGCATCCATCTTGGCCTGGATCCGGTTGCGGATATCGGCGGGGATTCGATCCAGAATATCCGCCTGAGCAAGCCGGTCCCCGCCGCCCAGGCCCATGATCTGATAAAGACCCTGGCTCCAGACCGGCACGCCGAACTCAAGGTCGTAGCAGAAAAAGCCGAGGTGACTGTCCTGGCTGGTGTTGAGCTGATGCAGGGTCAGGAACCGCTCCAGATCGGCGTGCGATCGATCGCGGATAAAGCCGACGACACTGGTGACATTGCCGGTCTTGTCGGCGATGGCGTATCCGGCCGCATCGACCACGATCAGGCCGCCGTCCGGTTGCTGCAGCCGTGCAGCATATTGAAAGATCTCGCCGTCCTGCGCGGCTCCGAGAAGATGCCCTTCGACCATCGCGCGATCGGCCGGGTGATAATGGCCCAGCACCGTGTCGAGCGCCCGTTCGGTTCCATCATCGCTGGCCCCGAAGATCCGCGCGGTTTCACTGGACCACCGCGTGGCCTTGGTTTCGACATCGAACTCCCATGACCCCACATCGGCGAATTGGCTGAGCACCTCCAACACCGGTCGCACCGAGGTCTCTTCCCCGGTGTCGAGCACGATCAGACCTATCAATCGGTCGTCGTTGGACAACAGAGGCACCACCGACAGCAGCTTTGAGGCGCTTTGCAATTCAAAGGCAAACCGGCGCGGTTTCCGGTCGATCATCGCCTGTGTGCAGATCTCGGTCAGTTGCGGATAGCCCTCTGGCAGACTGATCTGTGACAGGTGCCCGTAAGTCTGGCCGCGATCCTGAATCTCGAACTGTTCAATCGCCATGTCCGAGGCGTGCCGGATCAACAGTCCCTGATCGAGCATCAGCGCCTTGGCTGGCAGGGCGCGGATCAACCCACGCAGCTCTGCCGAGGTGCGTTCAAGCTGTGAGGTGTTGATCAGCAGCTCCTCGTTGACAGTGATCAGCTCTTCATTGGTTGACTGGAACTCTTCGTTCGTGGTTTCGAGTTCCTCATTCGTGGATTGCAGCTCTTCATTGGCGGATTGCAGTTCTTCGTTGACCGATTGCAGTTCCTCGTTGGAGGTCTGCAGTTGTTCTATCGTCGCATGCAGGGTCTCGCGGGATCTCAGGAGTTCTGTTTCCAGATGCGCAATGTAGTCACTGCCTTCCCGGCTTTCGGGCGCCGTGGTTTCGCGCCGCTCGGTGGTGAATCCGATCAGCACCAGATCTTCTTCGTGCTCCTCGAGACCGGGCAGGGGGTAGGCCACCATACGCACCAGATCGAAATCGCGACCTGACAGCTCGTGCCATTGGCCGAACCGCATTTCCTTCTGCTTGAAGGCGACGAGGGTGATGCTGGTGGCCTCGAACCCGAGTGGCTGGCGCAGCACATTCAGCGTCAGCCCGCCATCGATCGGGGCGGTCATCTGGGTGAAGGGGGCGATGTCGCCGTAAATTTTCAGGATCGAGCGGTCGCGGTTCGTGACGAGGCCGTTCTTCACCACCGCGCGGGCCAGAAGATCGAACCGGGCCCAGCTTTCGACCTGCGGGTCGGGCTTCAGCGGCAGCTGGCGGGACATCCGTTCCTCGCCCTGCGGGGACGCGAGGCTGCGGCTCAGCCGCCGCGCCATCCGGTTCTGGCGTTTGCGGAAGATCCGCGCATTGGCCTCAAGCGGGATGAACAGATCGTCATGCGCGCCAATCGATTCCGAGGCGCCAAGCAGCAACAACCCGTCCGGCTTTAACGCATACTGGATGCGCGTCAGCACCCGGTCCTGCAGCGCTGCGGAGAAATAGATCAGGACATTGCGGATCGAAACCAGATCCAGGGAAATGAAGGGCGCATCCTGAAACACGTTGTGCCGGGAAAAGACGATGTGGTGTTTCAGACGCGGGGTGACTTTCACGGTGTCGTCGCTGAACGTGAAGTATTTCTCGAGATAGACCTCAGGCACATCGGCCACGATGGAGGCCGGGTAGGTCCCGGCGCGCGCCACGACCAGCGCGTCTTCGTCGAGGTCGGTGGCAAAGATCTGCAAGGCGCCTTCGGTGATATTATCCAGCCCGCCCAGAGCCTCGATGGCGAGAATGCCAATCGTGTAGGCCTCTTCGCCGGTGGCGCAGCCGGGCACCCAGATCCGCAAGGTCTCATTGGGTTGGGCGGAATCCAGATGTTTGCTTATGTGCTTGCGCAGGGCGTCGAACTGATCGGGGTCGCGGAAGAACCGGGTGACGGAGATCAGGAGATCGCGGTAAAGCGCGTCGACCTCCGCGACCGACTTGCGGCACAGCTCGACATAGGTGTCGAAATCCTCAATCCCCTTGGCGATCATGCGCCGGTTCACGCGCCGATTGATCGTGCTTTCCTTGTAGAGCCGGAAGTCGACCATCTTGTGCGCCTGAATGATCTGGAAGAGATCGGCGTTGCTTTGCTTCATCTCCGGACTGAGCAGAAAATCGGAGAGGTCCCGGGGGCGTTTCAGGATCGTCTCCAGATGCTGTCCGATCTGTTGTGGCGGCAAGGTCAGATCGACACAGCCGGTCTGCTGGGCCGAGTACGGCATGGCCTCGTATTTGCAGCTCTCCGGGGTCTGGGCAATCGTGATCCCGCCGGCCTCGCGGATGGCTTGAACGCCCAGACTGCCATCGCTGCCGGTGCCCGACAACACGACCCCGATGGTGTGCTCGCCCTTCTCGGCGGCCAGAGACTTGAACAGCCGGTCGGCGGAGGGCTTGGGCGAGGCCGGGTGGCCCATGGGGCGGCGCAGTGCCAGGCGCCCGTCTTCGTAGATCGCGTCAAATCCGGGTGGCGGAATGTAGATCGTGTTGGGCTGGGGCGCGATGGGGCCGTCCAGCTCTTCGACGGCCAGCGCGGTCTCGCGCGACAAAAGCATCACCAGCATGCTTTTGTGGGACGGAGACATATGCTGTGCCAGGACATAGGCGCAGTTGATGGAAGTGGGCAGGTTCTGCGCCAGCAGGGACATGGCTTCCAGCCCGCCGGCCGAGGCGGCAATGGCGACAATATCCATCTGATCGGCCTCGACGTCGCTCTGGTCGGTGTCCGCGCCTTGATCAGCTTCCACGAGAGCCTCCTTCGCTAACTGCACGGTTCAGTTGTATGTAAGTTCTGCGTCGGGTTCCATAGCGTGTGACACCCCACCACGTCAGGCCGGCGTGCAAACGATCAATTTGTGATCAGGTCAAATCGCCTGAGGACGGGGCAGCCTTGGGCGTATAGGCACAGCGATCCGGTTTGAGATCGATGAGCGGCGTGCCATCCAGACAATCCAGGCTGCGCACGGACAGGAGGTTGCCCTCAATGGCCTCAAGACGGACCACCGCCGTGCCGATGGGATTGGGCCGCACCGGAGAGCGCAGGGCAAAGGTGCCATAGGTCGTGTCGCTGTGGCGCGGGGCCTGAACCACGAGATCGCGACGAGACTTGTCGAGCCAGTAGAGCACTTCGATGCGCTCGAACCTTTCAAGACCCAGGAGCGCCTGATCCCAGGGTGCAAAGACTTCGATCTGGCAGATCGGTCCATCCGGCTTGGCCTGATGCGGGCAGTCGCTGCGCTGGTTGTAGGGGGTATGAATGCGGCCGATGAACTGCACCGTGGCGTCGGCGCGTGGCTCGACATTGACCGCGACCTCATTGGGTCGAATTCCGTAGGGATCTTGTGCCATTGCCGATTGTCCTGATCGATGCCGGGTGACACTGGCCCGTCGGACCTGAACTGGCAAGACCGATCCGGGTTTGATCGGGCGCCAAAGATGCCGTCGCAGCACGAATGCCGGATCGGAGATATGGATTCTTGTGTATTTTTGTGCAATGTCTCCCTGAACACGCGGTTTGGACGGAAAGAATGCACGGAGACAGCGGCATTTTGCTGGCAGCCCTGGGGCTGATCCTGAGCGGTGACCGGGATCTGATCGAGATCGTGAACCTGTCGCTTGCGGTCACGCTCAGCGCGGTGGCCTTGGCCTGCGTGATCGGCCTGCCCCTGGGGGCTGCGGTGGGCGCATGGCGTTTTCCCGGCCGCGCGGCGGTGTCGGTGACGCTGAACGCCCTGATGGGGCTGCCGCCTGTGGTGGTGGGCCTGACGGTGTATCTGATGCTCTCGGCGGCCGGTCCCTTTGGCCCGCTGCGGTTGCTCTATACGCCCACGGCCATGATCATCGCCCAGACAATCCTGGTCACGCCGATCATCGCCGCCCTGACCCGGCAGTCGGTGGAGGATCTGCATCAGGAATACCGCGACCAGTTCGTGTCACTTGGCGTCGGGCCGCTGCAAAGGCTGGCCGCCTTGCTCTGGGACGCCAGGCTTGGCCTCGTGACGGTGGCTCTGGCCGGTTTCGGGCGGGCGATGGCCGAGGTTGGCGCGGTGATGATCGTTGGCGGCAATATCAACCATGTGACCCGCGTGATGACGACAACCATCGCGCTGGAGACCTCGAAGGGCCATCTGGAACTGGCCCTGGCTCTGGGTGTTGTCCTGCTGGTGCTGGCGCTTGTGGTGTCGGCCGCGGTGATGGCCGTGCGCGGCCTGACGCTGGACGCCGCACATGCGTGATCTGAGCCTTGCCCCGGAGGCGGTGCCCGCCCGCCAAAGCCCCGCCGCCGCTCCGATTCTGGAGGCGCGCGGCCTGGGGTTTGACGCGCGCGGCAAAACGCTGTTGCAGGATCTCAATCTGGCGATCCGTCCGGGCCGGCGCACTGTGATCCTGGGGGCAAACGGGGCTGGCAAGAGTTTGACACTGCGGCTGCTTCACGGGTTGTTGCGCCCGGCGCGCGGGCAGGTCCTGTGGCACGGTGCGCCGCTCGACCGGCGCGCCCGGCGACACCAGGCGATGGTGTTCCAGCGCCCGGTCATGCTGCGCCGGTCCGTGCGCGGCAACCTGCGGTTCGCGCTGAAGGCGGCCGGGATCTCCGGGGCCGAACGGAGCGCCCGCGAGGCCGAGGCCCTGGCTCTGGCGCGACTGGAGGATCTGTCGCATCGCCCGGCCCGTGTGTTGTCGGGGGGCGAACAGCAAGGCCTGGCTCTGGCCCGTGCGCTGGCCACCACGCCGGATCTGCTGTTTCTGGACGAGCCCACCGCCAGCCTCGACCCGGCGTCGACACAGGCGGTCGAAGCGCTTGTTCAGGCAGCCCACCTGAAGGGCATCACAATCGTTATGGTCACCCATGATCAGGGGCAGGCGCGGCGTCTGGCGGATGATGTGATCTTTCTGCATGCCGGCCGCGTGGCTGAAACCGGACCGGCGAGCCGGCTGCTGGTTGCGCCCGCTTCAGACCCCGCGCAGGCCTGGTTGGATGGCCGGCTCTATGTCGCGCCATTTTAGAACCTGCGCGTCGGCCATCCTTGGTCTGTGCCTCGTGGCTTTGCTGCTTGTGGGCAGCACCGGGCGCGGGGCGACGCAGACGCCCTTCATCGTGCTGCAATCGACGACCTCAACACAGAACGCGGGCCTGTTTGATCATCTGCTGCCGCGCTTTCAGGCTCAGACCGGAATTGCCGTGCGTGTGGTCGCGGTGGGCACGGGCCAGGCGCTGCGCAATGCGGCCAATGGCGACGGCGATGTGGTTCTGGTGCACGCGAAACCCGCCGAACTGCGCTTTGTCTCGGAGGGGCATGGAACGGCGCGCTATGACGTGATGTACAACGACTTTGTCATTGTCGGCCCGGCTGAGGATCCCGCAGCGCTGGCGGGGGGACGCGATGCAGTGCAGGCGTTGCGCCGGATCGCAGAGCGGAGGGCGGTTTTTGCCTCGCGCGGGGATGACAGCGGCACGCATCAGATGGAGCAGCGGCTTTGGGCGACAGCGGGCATCGACGCGGCCGCAGCCTCGGGGCGCTGGTACCGCGAAACCGGCTCTGGCATGGGGGCCACGCTGAATGTCGCGGTGGGTATGGGTGCCTATGCACTGACGGACAGGGCAACATGGCTGGCCTTTGGCAACAAGGGCGACCATCAGATCCTTGTCGAAAACGACCCGCTCCTCTTCAACCAGTATGGTATTATTCCGGTGTCATCACAGGCGCATCCCGGGGTGAAAGCGGATCTGGCGCACCGTTTTGTCGACTGGATCCTGTCCGAGACCGGTCAGGCGGCGATTGCGTCGTTTCAGATCGACGGCCAGCAGCTCTTTTACCCCAACGCCAGGCCCTGAGATCAGCGCGACAACCAGCGCACTGTGCCGGTCTGGGAGAGATCATAACCGCCCATCGCCGCGGCCTTGGTGCGGCAGGCGGGGCTGATGGCAAAGCGCATCAACGTCTGGATCGGCGGCGTGAAATAGGCGCGCCGGTCGATGAGCAGATCAAAGTATTCCACCACCAGGGGGTGGAACGCCAGATGGAACTGGCGGGCCATTGCCTCGATCCCAAGGGCGGCATCAGCATCGCCCACGGCAACCGCCGCTGCCGCATCGCTTTCCGTCCGCGCCGGTGCGGGACCTCCGGCAAACATCTCCCGGCTGAGCCCGTGCTCGGTGAGCAGGCGGTCAAACAGCGCGGCGGCACCGGCGCCGGCCTGTCGCATCATCACCCGTTTGCCGGCGAGATCGGCGAAGCCGTTCACCTGCGGGGCCGTGTCAGGCGCCAGGATCAATCCGCGGCTGCGCGCGGCCCAGTGGATCAGCACGCAGTCGTTGAGGCCGCGCGCTTCGAGCGACGCGATGTTCCAGCCCGCCGCATCCGGCAGGTGCAGCCCCGCCACGGCGGCCTGACCCCCCGCAAAGAGGTCAAGGCCGTCGGTGCTGCCGTTCAGCAGCGTGGCCAGACCGGCCCCGGATTCGCGCACCGCCCAGTCGAGCAGCGGATCATGCGAGCCTGTCAGTACAAACGGCCGCTCCGCCGGCGCGGCCTGCGGGCCTTCGATCCATGCCAGAAGCTCCGCCCGCGGAAACAGCAGTTTTCCGGTGATCCGCCGGTGCGGGATTTCTTCTGCGGCGGCCAGGTCATAGACCTTGCGTTCCTTCACGCGCAGCAGATCCGCCACCTCCCGGGTGGTCAGATAGAGCGGCGCGGCGGGGCCGGTATCAAAGAGGCCGTCGGACATGTGGATCTTCTTGCCTGATCTCGGCGCGCAGGCCAAGGCCGGTCCGATTGCGCCGCGCAGGCCTGCCTGCCTCTCCGGGGCGAGGATTATTCCTGCGCCGCAGGGCATTGGCAAACTTGGCAGACGCGATTTGGGACGATAGCGTGGCAGGCAAAGAACGGAGGGACAACACATGAAAACACGCGCTGCGGTGGCTCTGGAAGCCGGCAAGCCGCTTGAGGTGATGGAGGTCAACCTGGATGGCCCCAAGGCGGGCGAGGTTCTGGTCGAGATCAAGGCCACGGGGATTTGTCATACCGATGAGTTCACCCTGTCCGGCGCCGATCCGGAGGGGCTGTTTCCGGCGATCCTCGGACATGAAGGCGCGGGCGTCGTGCTGGAGGTGGGGCCGGGCGTGACCAGTCTGAAACCCGGCGATCATGTCATTCCGCTGTACACCGCCGAGTGCCGGGAATGCGAATATTGTCTGCATCCCAAGACCAACCTGTGCCAGAAGGTGCGCGCGACGCAGGGCCAGGGCCTGATGCCGGATGGCACGTCTCGGTTCTCGATGCTCGATGGCACGCCGATCCTGCATTACATGGGCTGTTCGACATTCTCGAACCACACGGTGCTGCCCGAGGTCTCGCTCGCCAAAATCAACTCCGACGCCCCGTTTGACAAGGTCTGCTACATTGGCTGCGGCGTGACCACGGGAATCGGGGCGGTGATCTATACGGCCAAGGTCGAGATCGGGTCGCGCGCCGTGGTCTTCGGTCTGGGCGGCATTGGTCTGAACGTGATCCAGGGGCTGCGGCTGGCGGGTGCCGATCAGATCGTCGGCGTGGATCTCAACCCCGCGAAGAAATCCATGGCCGCGCATTTCGGCATGACCGATTTCGTCAATCCCGAGGAGGTCGACGGCGATCTCGTCGCCCATCTGGTCGATCTGACCAAGGGTGGTGCGGATTACACCTTTGATGCCACCGGCAATGTGAATGTCATGCGCACAGCACTTGAGTGCGCCCACAAGGGCTGGGGCGAATCGATCATTATCGGCGTGGCGCCGGCGGGGGCTGAAATCTCGACACGGCCCTTTCAGCTGGTCACCGGCCGGTCCTGGCGCGGCACCGCCTTTGGCGGCGCGCGCGGGCGCACCGATGTGCCTCAGATCGTGGATTGGTACATGGACGGCAAGATCGAGATCGACCCGATGATCACACACACGCTGACGCTGGATGAGATCAACAAGGGCTTTGATCTGATGCATGCCGGCGAATCGATCCGCTCGGTCGTCATTTACTGATCCATCCGGAGTGTTCGGGAAAAGGCGTCTCTGGCGAGGCGCCTTTTTTCATGGGGTGGCGCGCTTGTCTTACCGTTGACGGCCTGGACGGGGCCGTGCCGGGGTATTTGGAAAAAGAAAGAAGCTGCAGCGGGGCGCCTTTGGTCTGTGCGATCGAAGCGCATCAGCCGGGGAGCGCGACGAGGTGGTTGTCAAACGCCAGATCGTGGCGCGCGAGCCTGTGCACACCTGTGGATGAGATCCGTGAAATCCGGCCCAACCCGTCGCTGCTGAGCGCGCCCTGCGTCCCGGAGGCGATGCCGCAGACGTCGGTTTGCGGGATCTGGCGGGTGACTCCGCCGTCGGCGCTATGGATCTGCAGCACACCGCCGCGCGGCGATGTGATCGCCACCTGCCGGTCATCGTCGAAGAACGCAACCGAGCCAGCTTAGCCGTTCAGCGCGCGAAGCGGGCCGTCCGGGATCTCCGGCATCCGTAAGCCGCGCCCGGGCGTGTAAAGCGCGAGCAGGGGGGGCGGATCGAAGAGGTCGCCCTGCCACTGGAAGGCGCAGGCGATGCGCCCATCCCGCGCCGCGGATATGTGGCGCAGCGAATTGAGATGCAGCGCGGTCGGCATCTTCCCGGGTCGGAAGGACCGGGTTTTCCGGACCAGGGCGGGTCAGGATCTCGCCATAGGCGGGCCTGGCCGCGGCAAGACGCTGGGCGGTGTTGGCGAGCCCGCGCGTGACGGCCCGGGTCAGCGCGCAGGCATAAGCGGTGTCGTCTGCGGCAAGGGCGGGATCCTAAAGCGGGCGCTTAAGCGCAAAGACCCCCTGGGCCGCGACCGAAACCTCGGCAAACGCCTGCGGATCGGCGACAACCGGGTCTTGTTGCACGAAAAGGCCGGCCAGCGCGCGGCCGGTTCGGTTCTTGGGATCGGGACAATAGGCAGTGGCCAGCGTCAAATGCTCATCTTCGATCGGACTGAACTGAATGTGGCTAACATCCATCCAGGCGTCGAAGGCGGTTTGATAGGCCGCCTGTATGGCCGGACCCCTGCAGGTGCTTTCGGCTGTGTCGGCCAGGGCGCGCGTGGTCAGGGCAAAGGCGTCATAGCGCGGCGCGATATGTGTCCGGGCAACCTCCGAAAGATCCGCCCGGGCCAGAGCCGGAGAGAGCAGGAGGGTCAGCCCGACCAGCCCTGTTGCAAGGGCACGGCGCATCACAGCGACTCCAGAAAGCGGATCAGCGCGTCGCGATCCGGTTTGGGGCTGTCTGCAAAGCGATCGCGGGCGGTCTGGGCCTCGCCGCCGTGCCAGAGGATGGCCTCGATCAGGGAGCGCGCGCGCCCATCATGCAGGAAATAGGTGTGGCCCGAAACCTGTTCGGTCATCCCGATGCCCCAGAGCGGCGGCGTGCGCCATTCACGCCCCGTGGCACGGGCTTCGGGGCGGTTGTCGGCCAGCCCGGGGCCCATGTCGTGCAGCAGCATATCCGTGTAGGGCCAGATCAGTTGAAAGCTCTGCTCGGGCTGGTCGGGCAGGCGATGCGTGACAAACTTCGGACGGTGGCAGCTGATGCAGCCGATGTCATAGAACACCTCCTTGCCACGCAGAACCGCGTCATCGCCCACCGACCGGCGTTCGGGAACGGCGAGGTTGCGCGAATAGAACGACACGAGGTTGAGACCTTCATCCTCGATTTCCGGCGCGCCGGAGGCGGGATCATTGCCATCGGGTGCCGCCCGGCAGGCCGTCTGCGCCTCTGTGCAGGTGCCGTAGCCCGCCGGATGCAGGGAACTCGAAATCCCCATATCCCCGGCAAAGGCGCTGGCCGTCTGTTCATGCACCGACGGCAGGCCCGCCTTCAGGCCAAACCGGCCCAGCATGGGGTGATCGTGCTCGCGCGACCAGACGATGTTGGGCCGCCCGGAGACCCCATCGCCGTCCAGATCATCGGGATCGGCCCAGGCCAGGATGTCCGCTGCCGGAATGGCATTCAGCAGCCCCAGCCCGATCATCTGCGGTGCGATGCGCAGGCTCAGCATCAGATCCGGATGCAGGGGTCCATAGGCCGGGTCGGCCAGCGACACCTCGGGCCGGCGCAGAGACACGGTTTCACCGCCGTTGAGCGTCACGCTCGCTTCGGTATAGCGGATCAGGACCCGGGCCTCGGCGGGATGACCGGCAATGCCCCGATCCTGCAACTGGCGGCCATAGACCGGATCGGGGTGCGTGGCGAGATAGCCTTCGATGGGCGGCAGCGTGCCGGTGCCGTCGTCAGGGACGGAGAGCCGCACCAGCAGGGAGACCGCGGAGTCTTCCGCGTTTTCCGGCGGGCGGCCGCGCCCATCCTTGAGATGACACCGCTGGCAGGAGCGCGCGTTGTAAAGCGGGCCAAGCCCGTCAGAGCCCTTGGTCGACGCCGGAGAGGACACCCAGAGCTTTTTGAATAGCCCGTTGCCGACCCGGAAATCGAGTTCGCGTTCAAAGGAGATATTGCCCGAGGGCAGGGAGAAGGCATCCGCCGTGGTGCCGCGCCGGACGGACGCCGCGCCGCCCGGTTTGGCCTCGTAGGGTTCCGCTTTGAAAAAATCGGCGGTGGGCTGGATGACGGCCTGAACGCGCGCGGCCTCCTGTGCGGTCCGGGGCTGCACGTTCAGATGCAGATCATCCAGCGCCGCAGCCCCCTGCGCACAGGCGCAGCCCAGCAGGATGGCGATGATGCGGGTGAGGCGCATAGGGCCCTCCAACAATTATCTGACTAATACAGTCAACATATTCGGAGCAACCGCCAGCGAAAAACACACCTGCGGCATTGCGACACTGGCTGTGTGGCGGACAACGGGCTGATTTCCGTTTTTTCTGGCGATCCGGCGCGGTCTGTATCACTGTGACGGCGTGTTTGTAACAAGTTAGGGGGGCGTTTTATGCGACGCGCCATTGTTTTGGTTCCGGGCTACGGCAAGGCCCTGCAAGGAGATGCGCAGACCCGTCTCGGGAAATCGCTGCTACACTATACGGATGGATTTCGGGTGCGCCGGACGTCGCAGCCCGGCCAGAATGCCCAAGTCATCACCTACAAAACGACCGATCGGGCCACCAGCTCCAAGATGGAGATCGACGTGTGGGAGGCCTATTGGGGCGATCTGATTCCTACTCGCGAGGACGAAAGCCCTGGCAACAGGGCCCTGCGCGGCTGGCGCTTGATTGGCTATTGGGTGTTCGGTGGGGCCTTGCGGTTGTTGCGCTATGGACGGCGCCAGTCTCCGGGTATGGTTTGGATGATGGCGCTTTGCGGCTTTGCGCTGATCATTTGGTACGTCAACATCCTTCTTCTCGCGCTGACCGCTATTGCCACGGGAGACATGCAGATTGATCAACGCATCTGCGCTTTGCCGCTGATCGACGGGGCCTGCGATTTCATCCAAACCCATGCGCAGACCATCACAACCGCGTCGGTCACAGCGTTCATCATCGGTTTTGTCGGGCTTTTGGGATGGATCGAACGCTTTGCCAATATCTCTGATTTTGTCATGTCCTACCTGCGCGATGACCCGGTCGGCGACGACCAGACCGGACTGCGGGCCCTGACGCGGCACCGGCTTCTGGCCGTTCTGGACGAGGTCGCGGACCGGAAAGACGATGAGGCCTATGACGAGATCTACGTGGTCGGGCATTCGCTGGGCGGGGCCATCGCCATCGACGCTCTGGCCGAGTTCGGCGCCGCCTCGGACCGTGTCACGTTGATCACCTGGGGATCGACGCTTGGCCTGTTGATGGCCAAAGAGCCCAAGGTGGAAGCCGAAATCGCCAAATTCTACGACAACGAGACCCGGCTGCGGAACTGGGTCGATGTTGCCATCAAGGGTGATCTGATGGGCGCCGAAGTGCCGCGCCCTCGGATTGCGCAGGCGGACCCGTCCGGGCAATCGGGCGGACGACATGAGGCGACACAGTTGCGGGCGCGGATCTATCCTGAAACCACCTGGATCACCCGGCCCGGCGGGCTGAGGGTCTGGCATCAGCTCAAGGTGCACGAATTCTACTTTCGCGCGGAAGAAGCTGTTTTGATGCTGACCCGGCCGGCCACGCAATTGCCGCCTCCGCCAAGCTGACGCGCCACGCCGGTTGGCAGCCTGACCCCGCTGCAGATCTCGTGGTTTGGTGAAAGCTGGGCGACGCGTGTCCCTCTCCGCGGGCTTGGGCATCGTCTGCGGCTCACTTGGGCTTGACCTGGCGATACTCTGGTCGGCGTGTCTGACACTCAAGGCGCTGACGCAGGGGCCGGCGGACAGGCCCGTGCCGCGCCAGAACAGGGGAGGCCGCAGACGCGCCCTCCCACTGGCGTGGTGCGGGCGTTACTGAAACACGGCGTCCGGGTCATCCAGGCTGTCCGAGCCTTCGACGCTGAGGGCGTCAACGCCCAGGGCAGCGGCTGCCCGTTCGATTGAAACGGTCTGATCGATCAGGGCATTGACCGCGTTCATGATCAGCGCTTCCCCGGCCGCATTGCCCTGTGCCAGCATCATGTCATAGGAAAACCCGGCTTCGGCGGCGGCTTTCATCTTGGTCATTTCCATCATCGTGGCATCCAGCTTGGCCGACAGATCCGCGTCCAGGGCCGGATCCGCCTCGCCCACCAGAGCCGAGAGAGACGGGCCCGAGACCACCGCGCCGTCAACCCGCGTGTATGAGCCGAGGTAAACGTTACGAATGCCCAAGGCGTCATAGAAGTGACTGTTGTGCGTGTTGTCGGAGAAGCAATCGTGTTCTTCTTCGGGGTCGTTCAGCATGACCCCGAGCTTCATCCGCTCGCCGGCCTGCTCGCCATATGACAACGACCCCATCCCGGTCAGGATTGCCGCCAGACCAGCATTTTCGTCGCCCATCACCGTGGCGCGCGCCTCTCCGCCATCCGCCCATTGCGCGGTCATCCAGTCCAGATCCGATACGATCAGATCTGTCGCGGCCTTGAGGTAGGCGGCGCGGCGGTCGCAATTGCCATTGGTGCAGTCCGCCCCTTGTGCGAAGTCCGTCCAGGGGCGGGTGCCCGCGCCGTAGCTGGTCCCATTCAGATCCTGGCCCCACAGCATGAACTCGACCGCGTGATAGCCTGTCGCAACATTGGATTCGACCTCGTCGGCCTCATGCAGCGCGCCGGCCAGAAGATCCGGCGTGATGTCGGTGGCATCTATGGTTTCGCCTGACAAGGTGAAGGTCGGGTTCGCCACAACATTGAGCACGGCGTATTCGTTTTCATCCGTGGCGCCGCCGTAGGAGCGATCCACATAGTCGATCAGGCCTTCGTCCAGCGGCCAGGCATTCACCTTGCCTTCCCAGTCATCGACGATGGCATTGCCAAAGCGATAGACCTCGGTCTGCTGGTAAGGCACGCGGGCTTTGAGCCAGGCGGATTTCGCCGCCTGCATAGTCTCCGCCGACGGGTCCGCAATCAGCGCATCGACCGCCGCTTGCAGCCTCTGCGCGGTGATCAGGCTGTCCTGGTACTTCGCATGGGCGATATTGGCGTAGGTCTCCAAAACGTCTGATTTGGACGTCTGTGCAAAGGCCGGCAGAGCGGTCATCGCGGAGGTTGCAAGAAAGGCGAGGGTTTTGAAGTGCATGGCGACTGTCCCAGATCAAGAGCGCCGCTGGTGCATGCCATTTGGCCCAGACGGCTGAATGACAAAAAGCTGAGTGAATTGCTCGGAATTGTCAATCCTGATTATTTAGATCAGGAATGGGCTCTGCCATGAGGATCGCGCCCGGAGCCGAGGGTCAAAGGGCGCGCGGCGGCACACCGCCAGCGCGCCCGGAACGGGCTTACTTCCAGCCAACGTCGTTGAAGATCTGCTGGGCGGCGGGCACGTTCTTGGCCACGGCGCTGAGATCCACGTCATCGGGCTTGAACAGACCAAGCTGTGCGACCGAGGGGCTGAGCGCCACGCCCGGCACGGCGGGGTATTCGTCGTTCCCGGCCGAGAAGTACTGCTGCGCCTGATCCGAGGCGAGGTATTCCAGGAAGAGGATTGCGTTCTCCCGGTTCGGCGCGTTTTTGGCCACGCCGCCACCCGAAAGGTTCATGTGAGCGCCGATATCGTTCTGGTTGGGGAACACCCAGCCGACCGTGTCGATGGAGTCGGAAAGCCCGTCGACATCCCTCCGCAACGCACGGGCGAAATAGTATGTGTTCGACATCGCGATGTCGCATTCGCCCGACACGATGCCGCGCAGCTGGTCGGTGTCTCCGCCCTGCGGATCGCGGGCAAAGTTGTCGACGACGCCGGCGGCCCAGTCTCTGGCCGCGTCTTCGCCGAGATGCTCGATCAGCGCGGCCAGGATCGTCTGCGAATAGACGTTGGTGCCCGAGCGGATGCAGATCATGCCTTTGTACTTGGGATCGGCCAGATCCTGATAGGTCATCGGCGGGTCGGTTACGTCCTCTTTGTCATAAAAGAGGATTCGCGCCCGCTGCGAAAAGCCGAACCATTCGTTGTCGCTGTCTTGCAGATAGGATGGGATGCGCGTTTCGAGCACCTCGCTCTCGATGGGCTGGAGGACACCGGCGCGTTTGGCGCGTTCCAGGCGCGAGGTGTCCACGGTCATCAGGATATCGGCGGGCGAATTCAGACCTTCCGCCGTCATCCGCGCGATCAGCTCGTCGGCATTGCCTTCGATGCGGTTGATGGTGATGCCGGTGGCGTCTTCGAAGTCAGAATAGAGGCGCTCGTCGGTATCGTAATGCCGCGAGGAATAGATATTCACATCGCCATTGGCCAGACCCAGCGACGGCCCGAGGGCAGCCGTGGCGCAAAGAACCAAAAGAGAGGCGCGGGTGGAGGTGGTCATGGAGATCTCCCATAAGGGCGCGGGGATGCTGGCGCGCCGTTGGACGTCACGTTCGGTCCCCCACATAAACCTTATCGTTTTTGTAGGGTACGGGTGAAGAGGTATTTCGGGTGGGCGCAGGCTGTCAAGATGCGGATCTGACTCTTTTGGTCAGCCGGTTTTCACAGGTGTCCCCAAGAGCGGCAGCCGGCCCTCGCGCAGCACGATCGGCGCGAGTGTTTCTGTGCCGGTCACCACGGCCAGCGCGCCACAAAAGCCGGGGCCGGTGTCGAGATTGATCATGGACCAGTCCGCCGCTTCGGGCAGCACGCCACGGCTGGCGCGCACCTCCGCCGGTGTGCCGGGCGTCAAGGTGACATCGAAGCTTTGAAGATCGGCGGTCAGACCGTGCCCGGTCGCCTTGATCACCGCCTCCTTGCGCGTCCAGCCATTGAAAAAGCCCCGCATCCAGTGTTTGGGTAAAAGACGGCCCAGATCCTCTTGTTCTGCCGATGAAAAAGATCGCTGCGCCACGGCCGGATTGACCGGCCGGATGGCCTCGATATCCACACCCATCTGCAACTTGGGATGCGCTGGCGCCACGGCCAAGGCGGCCCATCCGCCGGAATGGCTGAGGTTGAAGGACGGCCCGTCCGCCAGCACCGGTTTGCCCTTGCCGATCTTGTCAAAGTGCAGCGCATCCGGGGCGGCGCCGGTGTACTCACTGAGGATGTCGCGCATGCGTCCGCGCGCCACGGCAAAGCGGCTCTGGTCCTTGGGTTTGACAAAGCGCTCGGCACGGGTGCGTTCGTCATCCGACAGCGGCCGGGCCAGCGCCGTCACCTCCCGGTCAGACCGGTCGAGGTTCCACAGCCAAAGGTCGATATGAATGGGCATCGGGGCCTTTACGGTGCCTGAGTCACGAGCCGCCGGCGGTCGATCGTGTCGATGAGGGCGGCATTTCTGTCAGCGTGGCGGCGCAAAGCCTCGGCGTAGCCTTCCGCCGATTCGGTCATCGGGCGCAGACCGTCAAACAGCGGTTCAGTGGAGTGGATCGCCAGGATTTCGCTTTTGCCAAGCGCCGAATCGTCGACCCGGAAGACCAGTCGCTGCTCTGTCCGCGCCGGATCGTCGGCAAAGGCCACACGAACCGGCAGGGGCCCGGACCGGCCGGCGCGCAAATCCGCGACCGAGTTGCCTTCGAGCATGAGGTTGGGCAGCAGGTGGTAGACATTGCCGGAGACATCGATGATCGACACCGACAGATAGCCATCGGTCATATCCGCCGGCAGCACCACATCGATGACCGGATTCTCGCCCACCAGAAATATGCCCGAGGCATTGGCCTCTGCCGTGTCGCCAAGACTGTAGTCGATCTCCACCCCACCGGCGGGCGCCGCAGGCAGGAGGGCGTCGAGCATGCAGAGCGTCGGATTGAGAACCTCGAGATCCAGAACAATCTGGCGATCACCGGCCAGCGCGCGCAAGTCGTCAAAAGCCTGCACGCGGGTGGCTGTTGCCGCCACGCGGCCCTGCACGGTCAGTGTTGTGTCGGGGCCAAAGCCGCCGGGTCCCGCACCGGTGAGGCTCAGGGGGCCGCAATCTGCCAGCGACTCAAGGGCCGCTTCGGGCAAGGCCGGGTCCAGAAAGATCTCGATCAGGGCAATATCGACCGATCCGTCCAGCGCGCCCGGCGGGCCGTCGGCAAAGCCCGCCATCACCGCGGTTTGCACGGCGGGGTCTGTCGTGGTGCCGCTGATCTCTACCGACGCGCCATCGGCTGACAGTTGCCAGGTGGAGAGCGGCGCCAAAAGATCCAGCGTCGTCAGGATATCCGAGCCCCAGTCGGCGGGGAGGTCCCCGCGGGCCAGCGTCAGGTCCGCCGTTCCGCCCAGAGCGTCCAGCCGGGCCGCAACCGCGTCGCGCAGGGTCTCGTCCGGGACATGGCCGGTGACCGAGGGCGTGCCTTCCTGTGGATAGATGACCGTCAGATCATAGGGGTCGGCGACCGGCAAGCGCGGGCCCAGCACACCATCCAGGGCGCCCGTCACGTAAGCGCCGCCCGCCGCCAGCGACAGCGCAACGACGGCCGCCGCGGCCAGCCGACCGGTGCGGTTGCCGGTGGCAGCGGGCGCGGGGGCTGGCGCCGTCGCGCCTGTTGGTACGCCAAGCAGTTCGTTTGATGCGCCGTTGTTGACGGCTGGGTCTGGCAGGCGGCCAGGCTCGGCGGGTTTGTCCGAAACCTGCGTTGCGGCGCGCGCCTCGGACGCAGCAGCCCAGGTGGGATGCATCTGCGGGATCACGGTCGCCGCGTCATCATCCTGCGCCGCTTCCGGATCAATCTGCCCTGGCTGCGGGGCATCGAGAAAGTCCAGGACAGCCCGGGCCGAGGGAAACCGCGCATCCGGGTCCGGTGCGGTCATTCGGTCTATCAGCGTTTTCAGAGGCTCCGGCACGCCGCTGGTGTCGAGCGGTTCGGACTTGCTCTGGATCACTTCCATCGGATTGGCGCCCAGATCCGGCGCAGCGCCCCGGAAGTTGGCCAGAAGCGCGGCGCCAAGCGCATAGAGATCGGTGCGCGCGTCGGTGCGCCCGTGCAGTTGTTCGGGCGCGGCATAGGCGTATTTTCCGGCAAACTCATTGCCGACAATGGTTTCCGCGCCGGGGTTCGTGTCCTTGGCGATGCCGAAATCGATGATCACGGCCTGCGCGGGATCACCGCTGCGCAGGATGATGTTGTCCGGGCTCAGGTCGCGATGAACGATGTTGCGGCCATGAGC
>JBCDEC010000050.1:0-22141 GCA_039179965.1 Pseudomonadota bacterium | reverse complement strand
GCCGGGTGGATCACCGGAGCACCGCTTGGCCAGAGTATTTGGGCGGCCTTCGCGTTTCTGCTTGGCGCAGCACTGCGCGCCACCTTGGAGCATCGCGCGGGCGCGCATCTCTTTGACGCGGCCGATCGCGTGATTGCCGCACAACGCAGCGCTTTGATGGCGCGCGCCCTGAGTGCCCCGGGCGTTGAGACCTCTGCCGAAACCGCCGCGCGCATTGTTCAGAAACTGCCGGTTCTGCTGCCCTGGATCACCCGCTATCATACGGCGCTTGCCCGCGCGCTGTGGCTGCCGGTGCTCTTGATCGCGCTGTCTGCCACCCAGTCCTGGGCCGTCGCGCTGGTCTATGTCGTCGCTGTGCCTGTGATCCCGCTCTTTATGGCGTTGCTGGGCATGGCGGCCGAGCAAGCCTCGCGCAGGCAACTCGATGAAATCGGCACGATCAACTCCATGGTGATGGAGCGCATCAGCGCCATGCTCGACATCCGCCTTCTGGGCGCTGCAGAACGCGCAACGGCGGCCTTTCAGACCCGCGCCGAAGATCTTCGCGAACGGACCATGGCGGTGTTGCGCATCGCCTTTCTCTCTTCGACGGTTCTGGAACTCTTCGCTGCGCTCGGCGTCGCCATGGTGGCGGTCTATGTGGGTTTTTCGCTCCTGGGCGAGCTGTCCTTTGGCACCTGGGGTGCACCTCTGACCGTCTGGCAGGGGGTGTTCCTGCTTGTGCTGGCGCCCGAAGTGTTTCAACCGCTGCGTGATCTGGCGGCGGCCTGGCATGACCGGGCTGCGGCGCAAGCGCTGGCCACGGAACTGCGGGATGCAAACGCCTCAATGCACAGCCCGTATCTGGGAGACGGCGCACCGGCCCGGCCACTGCCGGGCGAGCTTGGTCTGCATCTCGTGGACGCCGTTGCAGATTTGACCGACCGCGCCCTGCCCCTGCCCGATCTCTCGGTGAAGGCTGGCGACGCCGTGGCGGTCGCAGGCCCGTCCGGCGCCGGGAAGTCAACGCTGCTGTCCGTTCTTGCCGGCCTCACGCCGCTGCGGCAGGGTCAGTTGCACGTTTGCGCAACGCCGCTTTCGGCGCAAACGGCGGACGCCTGGCGGGCACGGCTGGCCTTTCTGCCGCAGCGGATCCAGTTTCCCGACGCCCCTCTGGCCGAGATTCTTGACCCTCTCAAAACAGGTCGCGACCTCGCGCCTGCCCTCGCGCTGGCAAGAGCGACAGCGATCGTCGAGCACCTTCCGGACGGGCTCGCGACGCGATTGGGAGAGACCGGAGGCGGCGTGTCCGGCGGAGAGGCCCGCAGATTGCTGCTGGCGCGCGCCGTGATGATGGAACGCGATCTGCTGCTTGCCGATGAACCGACGGCGGATCTGGATGCGGACACCGCCCGGGTGATCATCGACACACTCCTGAGCCTGCGTGCCAGCGGCATGAGCCTGATCGTGGCAACCCATGATCCGGTACTGATCGCCGCGATGGACCGGGTGGTGGAGGTCGGAGAATGACAGCTCCGCTCTGGCGCATGATCCGGCTGATCCTGTCCGCTGCGCCGCGGGCGTTCCTGCGTGGCGCCGTTCTGGCGGTCCTGGTCTTGTGTTTCGGCGCGGCGCTTCTAGGGCTTTCGGGGTGGTTCATCACGGCGACGGGGGTTGCGGGGTTGGCCGGAGTTGGCATTGTCTTTGACACCTTCCGCCCGGCCGCGGGGATCAGGTTCTTTGCCCTCGGCCGCACCGCCGCGCGATACGGCGAGCGGGTGCTGACACATGATGCCACCCTGCATGTTCTGGCCGCTCTGCGCGTGGATCTGCTGCGGCGGTTGACCTGGGCCTCTGCGGCGCGACTGGCGCGGCTCAGAGGCGAGACGATGCTGACCCGGCTGACGACCGATGTCGATGCATTGGACAGCCTGATGTTGCGGCTTCTGCTGCCCACCGTGGCGGCGGTTTTAACCTATGTGCTGGCCGGCATTCTTCTGACGGCGATCGCAGGTCCGGGCCCGGCGCTAAGTGTCGGTGTGGCGGTCCCGTTGGCGGCTCTTTTGCTGTGGCGGATGGCGCGGCGCGGCAGTGGCCCCTCCGCTGATGCGGAGGCTTACCTGCAGCATCTTCAGCGCGTCCTGATCGACACATTGCGCGACCGCACCGGCCTGATCCTGACCGGACAGATTCCGGCGCGACGGGACGCGCTGTCTGACTTCGACCTGACGGCGCGCAGCGCAGCACGCGAACTCGACAGGGTGGAGCGAACGGGGCGGCTTTGGTTTGCGCTTCTGATGGCCGCCGCAACGGCCGGTGCCCTCGTTGTCGGCGCCCTTCTGGTGGAAGCCGGGCGGCTGGACCCTGCCCGTTCGGCCATCGCTCTGTTTGTCGCTCTGGCGCTCGGTGAATGCTGGCCAGCGCTTCAACGCGGCATGATCGAGTTTGGCCGCCTGCGCGCGGCGGCAGAGCGCCTGAGCGATCTGTCAGAACCGCCGCCCGCATCCATTGACGCGCCGGTTCGGGCTCCGGTCGCCCTGTCGATTGATCGTCCCGAGCTTGGTCTGACCCTGTCCTCTGGCGACTGGGCCGCCCTGACCGGACCCAGCGGTGTTGGGAAAACACAGTTGTTGCTTGCGCTGGCCGGTCTGACGCCCGACCAGCAGGGTCTCGAGGTTTTTGGCCATCGCCCGAGCGCCTGGCCTGAACCCGCACTCCGCGACATGTTGACCCTGGTGCCACAGCGCAGCGTGCTGCTCAAAGGCACTGTACGGGACAATCTTGCGCTGGCCGGGCCCGCAGATCCGTCGGAAGAAACCTTGTGGGCCGCGCTGGACAGCGTGGCTCTGAGCGGCCCGCTCCGGGCGCGGGATGGGCTCGACACCATGCTGGGAGAGGCCGGAACAGGCCTTTCGGGCGGCGAAACCCGCCGTTTGGCGCTCGCACGGGCGGTTTTGCGTCGTCCGCGCCTGTTGTTGCTGGACGAACCCACCGAAGGGTTGGACGCGGCAACCGCAGATCGTGTGCTCTCTGCTTTGCGGGCGACGTTGCCGGACACGACGTGTCTGGTGGCGCTTCACCGCGGCGCTGATCACAGCGTCTTTGCGCAAAAATTTCATCTGTCCTTCTGAGCGCCAAAAGGATTAATCTTTCTATCAGGGGATGAGTCTGTCGCCAAAGATCCCGGACCATCGCGGTGCAGCGATCGGGATCTGCAGATAGGGAGAGACCGAATGGATCTCGACGTTGTCGAGCTGTCGCGCCTTCAATTTGCGCTGACGGCAATGTTTCACTTTCTCTTCGTGCCGCTGACGCTGGGCCTGTCGGTCCTCGTCGCGATCATGGAGACCGTCTATGTCATGACCAACCGCCCGATCTGGCGGCAGATGACCAAGTTCTGGGGGATGCTCTTTGGCATCAACTTCGTGCTTGGCGTGGCAACAGGCATCACGATGGAATTCCAGTTCGGCATGAATTGGTCCTATTACAGCCACTACGTCGGAGACGTCTTTGGCGCGCCTCTGGCGATCGAGGGCCTGATGGCCTTTTTCCTGGAGGCCACCTTTGTCGGGCTCTTCTTCTTTGGGTGGGACAAGCTGTCCAAGACGGCCCATTGCGCAGTCGCCTGGCTGGTGGCGATCGGCTCCAACTTCTCCGCCCTCTGGATCCTGATCGCCAACGGATGGATGCAGAACCCGGTGGGCGCGACCTTCAATCCCGACACGATGCGGATGGAAATGACCTCGTTTTACGAGGTGCTCTTCAACCCTGTGGCGCAGGCGAAATTTGTCCATACGGTCTCGGCCGGTTACGTCACGGCGTCGGTCTTTGTTCTGGGCGTCTCGGCCTGGTACCTCCTGAAGGGACGCCACATCGATCTGGCAAAGCGCTCGCTCACCGTAGCGGCGTCTTTCGGACTGGCCTCGGCCCTGTCCGTGGTCGTGCTGGGGGACGAATCCGGCTATGACGCGGGCCTGAACCAGAAGATGAAGATGGCCGCGATTGAGGCGATGTGGGAGACCGAGCCTGCCCCCGCCTCCTTCACGCTCTTTGGAATTCCCGATCAGGAAACGCGCGAGACCCACTACGCGATCAAGATCCCTTATGTCATGGGATTGATCGGAACGCGGTCTCTGACGCAAGAAATCCCGGGCATCGATGACCTGGTCTCGGAAGCCGAAGACCGCGTGCGCTCTGGCATCATCGCCTACGACGCCTTGCAGACGATCCGGGCCGAACGGGACAACGCCCCGCAAAGCGTGCGCGACGCATTTGACGCGCATCAGGCCGATCTCGGCCACGCGCTTTTGCTGCTGCGCTATACCGAGGATCCGCGGCAGGCCACACGAGAGCAGATCGTGCAGGCGGCCAATGACACGGTGCCAAGTGTCTTCCCGATCTTCTGGGGCTTTCGGATCATGGTCGGCCTCGGCTTCTGCTTCATTGCCATGATGGCCTATTTTTTCTGGCGCTCCAGCTTCAAGGGCCAGACCTACCCGCGCTGGTCGCTTTGGATTGCGGTCTTCATGATCCCGACGCCCTGGATTGCCGCCGAGATGGGCTGGATCGTCGCTGAATACGGGCGACAACCCTGGACGGTGGACGGGATCCTGCCAACGGCGCTGTCGGTCAGCCATCTCACCATTCAGGACGTGGCCCTGACCTTGGCGGCCTTTGTGACCTTCTACTCGATCCTCTTCATCGTCGAGGTCAGCCTCATGGTGAAATACATTCGCAAGGGCCCGTTTCAGGATGTCGACGAGACAGAGGCCTGGCGTCAACGCCATGAGGCCCGCATGCGCAGCTCTGGGCTGGCGAACCAAGCGGGCGGCGATGTTGCGGCCGCCGATGCAACCGGCGCGCCCACGCCAGCGGAGTAACCGATATGATCCTACATGAACTCATCAGTTATGACGTGTTGCGGGTGATCTGGTGGCTGCTTCTCGGCGTGCTGCTGATCGGCTTTGCTCTGACCGACGGATTTGACATGGGCGTGGGCGCCCTGCTGCCCTTTGTCGGCAAGACCGATCTCGAACGCCGGGTGGTCATCAATACGGTCGGACCGGTTTGGGAAGGCAATCAGGTCTGGTTCATCCTCGGCGGCGGCGCAATCTTCGCCGCCTGGCCGCCCCTGTATGCCGTCAGCTTTTCGGGCTTTTACCTGGCGATGTTTCTTGTGCTGGCCGCGCTTATCCTGCGGCCAGTTGCGTTCAAGTATCGCTCCAAACGCGACTCCGTGCGCTGGCGCAGCAGCTGGGACTGGGCCCTCTTCATTGGCGGCGCGGTTCCGGCGCTGATCTTTGGCGTGGCCGTTGGCAATGTGCTTCAAGGCGTGCCGTTTGAGCTGTCACCCGAGTTGATGCCGCTTTACCCCGGATCCGCATTCGGAAAGCTGTTTGGCCTGTTGAACCCCTTTGCCCTACTGTGCGGCGTGGTCTCTCTGTCGATGCTGGTGACCCATGGGGCCGCCTGGATATCGCTGAAGACCGAAGGCAATATCGCCGCCCGCGCGCGCGATATCGGCCTCACAACAGCCCTGATTACCATGGCCGGCTATGCCCTGGCGGGTGTGATCCTGCTGTTCTTCATCAATGGATATGCCATTGTTGGGGAGATCGTGACCGATGGTCCCTCCAACCCGCATTACTCCACGATTGAGCGCACCGGCACCTGGCTTGTCGCCTACACCACGCGACCCTGGATTGTCATATCGCCGGTGCTGGGCTTCCTCGGCATGTTCATGGTCATGAAGGGCTTGCGAGAGGACCGGGGCGAAGTTGCGACATTGCTCTGGTCCAAACTCGGCATCTTCGGCACGATTTCCTCGGTCGGGCTGACAATGTTCCCGTTCCTGCTCCCCTCGACGCTTGATCCGACGTCGTCTTTGACCGTTTGGGACGCCTCATCGTCACACAAGACGCTCTTCATCATGCTTTTCGCGACCGTCATCTTCATGCCGATCATCCTGGCCTACACGGCTTGGGTCTATTCCGTGCTCTGGGGCAAGGTGACCGAAGAGGACGTGGCCGAGCATTCTCACAGCGTTTACTGAACAAAGGACACCCTCACATGTGGTATTTTGCCTGGATCCTCGGGTTGCCCCTTGCGGCGGTTTTCACCGTACTGAACGCGATGTGGCTTGAGATGAGACACGATCAAGCGCTCGCGCTCCAAGACGATGTCACCCCGTACTGAATGCCAAAAGGCCATGCCCTGACGTCTGGCCTGAGACTGAAGAACACGACCAGCCAGGAGCCCAGCCATGTCCCTTGGGATGCCATCCCGCAAGCGGTTCGATGACCTGTCCGAACAGGACATCCTTGCCCTGGCCATATCGTCCGAAGAGGATGATGCGCGGATCTACCGAAGCTATGCCGAACGGTTGCGCGCGGACTTCCCGCAAAGCGCCAAGATCTTCGACACGATGGCTCAGGAAGAAGACGTCCATCGCCAGCGTCTGATCGATCGCCACAAAGAACGGTTCGGCGAAACGATTCCGCTGATCCGGCGGGAACATGTGGCGGGGTATTACTACCGCCGCCCGGTCTGGCTGATGGACTCTCTCTCGCTGGAACGGATCCGCGAAGAGGCCGCCTTGATGGAGCGCGACGCGCATGACTTCTATGTCAAAGCCGCGCAGCGCACAGCCGACGCGGATACGCGCAAGCTTCTGGGCGATCTCGCGGCAGCGGAGGCCAAGCACGAACAGGCCGCCGCCTCCGCCCAAAACGCGCACCTCACCGACGAGGATGTCGAAGACGAAGCGCTCGTGGCCCATCGCCAGTTCATCCTGACCTGGGTGCAGCCGGGTCTGGCCGGTCTCATGGATGGCTCGGTGTCGACCTTGGCCCCGATCTTTGCCACCGCCTTTGCAACGCAGGACAGCCACGTGACCTTTCTTGTGGGTCTGGCCGCTTCGGTGGGGGCGGGCATCTCGATGGGGTTTACGGAAGCCGCCTCGGACGACGGCGTACTGTCGGGGCGGGGCTCTCCGGTCAAGCGCGGTTTTGCCTCTGGAGTGATGACCACGCTGGGCGGGCTGGGTCACGCGTTGCCCTATCTGATCGCCGACTTCTGGACGGCAACCATCATTGCGATCACGGTCGTCTTCTTTGAGCTTTGGGCGATTGCCTGGATCCAGAACCGGTTCATGCAGACCCCGTTCTGGCGCGCAACGCTGCAAGTGGTGGTTGGCGGTGCGCTCGTCTTTGCTGCGGGCGCGTTGATCGGCGGCGGCTGATACCTGCATCCAACACCAGCAGGCAAGACGACGCAGCTCTGCAAAAGATCTTCATGGACGGACAAAAGCAGGGCAAGATACGCGGGCCATCCCGCTCCGCCCCGGAGATGGCCTATGGGAGGACAGGTCATGACCAACACCGTCAATCTGGAGATCAAGCCGGAGGTTGAAGCGTTCTTTGACGCGGCCACCAACACGATTTCATACGTGGTCAAGGATCCGGGCAGCCCGAGCTGTGCGATCATCGATTCCGTCATGGATATCGACTACGCCGCCGGACGGGTGACCTATGATCATGCCGACCAGATGATCGCGTATATTCGCGAGCACGGGCTGAACCTGGAATGGCTGATCGAAACGCATGTGCATGCCGATCACCTCTCGGCCGCGCCCTACATCCAGGAAAAGCTCGGCGGCCAGATTGGCATTGGAGCACAGATCATTGTGATCCAGGATACCTTCGGCAAGGTCTTTAACGAGGGAACCGAGTTTCAACGCGACGGCAGCCAGTTCGACCGGCTCTTTGAAGACGGCGACAGTTATGCAGTCGGCGGCATGCAGTGTTACACCATCCACACGCCCGGCCATACGCCGGCCTGCATGGTGCATGTGATGGGAGACGCGGCCTTTGTGGGTGACACGCTCTTCATGCCTGACAGCGGCTCGGCCCGGGCGGATTTTCCCGGCGGAGATGCGGCGATCCTGTATGAGTCCATCCAGAAGGTGCTGAGCCTGCCCGATGAGATGCGTCTCTTCATGTGCCATGACTATGGCGCGGGCGGCAGCCGCGACATTCGCTGGGAAACAACCGTGGGTGAAGAAAAAGTAAACAACATCCACGTCGGTGAGGGCAATACCAAAGAGGAATTTGTCAAATTCCGGACTGAGCGCGATGCCCAGCTGGCAATGCCCAAGCTGATTATTCCCGCCCTGCAGGTCAATATGCGCGGCGGGGACTTGCCGCCGGAGGATGAAAACGGCAAACGCTTTCTGAAGGTGCCTGTAAACGGTTTGTAAGGCCCATAAGGGGAGCGCCCCAGGCCCCGGGGGCCAGAGGGCGATCCTGCGTTGCATGGACGGGGACGCGATCAGGCGTCAGCCCATCTGGTATCCCGGCGTGGAGAGCGAAATTTCAAGCTCGCTCTCGTCCATCTCTTCGGGGATCTCTTCAAAGAGCGGCGTGGTCATATAGCGCTCTCCCGTGTCCGGCAGCATGGTCAGAATGACAGATCCCGGTGCTGCCTGCTCGGCGACTTTCATCGCCACCGCAAATGTGGAGCCACCGGAGACGCCGGTCAGAATACCTTCCTTTTGCGCCAACTCCCGAGCCCAGTGCATGCCGTCGCCGCCCGCGATGGGGATCAGCTCGTCATAATAGGCATTGTCGATGGCTTCCTGCAGCACATACGGAATGAAATCCGGCGTCCAGCCCTGAATCGGATGCGGCTCAAAGGCGGAATGGCTGACGGCGGGGCTGTTGCCCGGGCCGCGTTCCTGCGGGATGCCAGAGCCAAGAAGCGCCGCATTGGCCGGCTCAGTCAGCACGATTTTCGTGTCGGGCCGTTCCTTGCGCAGCACACGGCTTACACCCGAAACCGTTCCGCCGGTGCCGTAGCCCGTGACATAATAGTCCAGCCGCTTGCCGTCGAAATCCTCGACGATCTCGCGGCCCGTGGTGGCTTCGTGAATGTCCGCATTGGCCTGTGTTTCGAACTGGCTGGCCAGAAACCACCCGTTCTTTTCGGCGAGTTCTTTGGCCTTCTGGTACATGCCAAAGCCCTTCTGCGCCCGCGGCGTCAGAACCACCTTGGCCCCCAGCATACGCATCAGGCGCCGACGCTCGATGGAGAAACTGTCAGCCATGGTGATGACGAGCGGATACCCCTTTTGCGCGCAGACCATCGCAAGGCCGATGCCGGTGTTGCCCGAGGTTGCCTCGACCACGGTCTGTCCCGGCGTCAAAGCACCGGATTTCTCGGCAGCGTCGATTATCGAGAAGGCCAGCCTGTCTTTGACCGAAGCAGCAGGATTGAAGAACTCCGCCTTGACGAAAATCTCTATGCCCTCGGGTGCGAGGTTATTGACCCGCACAACGGGCGTGCCGCCGATGGTATCCAGGATCGACCCATACAAGCCCGGCGTGCGCCCGGGTTTTTTCTCAGACATCTGATGTCCCCTCCATTGAGATCATTTCCTCAATTTAACGACTTCGGACTCAATTTGCGCGGTTTTCCGTTGAAAAAGAACAAGCTTCGCCATGAGGCGCCGGCACGCTCCGAATTTCCCGGGTGCTCGGTCCGGACAGGGATCCATTTTCTTGCCAAGAAAATGGACCGGACCAGGCGTCGGGCGCGAAGGCCTGTGGATCAGATAAACCCTTCCTGTCGCGCCCAGTCCGCACCTGCGTCCAGCGCGGCGCCCAGGCGCAGGCCAATCCGGTCAATATCGCCTTCGTTCAGGATGAGCGGTGGGCAGAGGGCGACGGTTTCGTAGACGTTGCGGCAGATCAGCCCTTCCTCCTGTGCCGCCCTGGACACGGCCCCGGCCACTTTGCCAACCGGAGAGAACGCCGTCTTTGAGGCCTTGTCCGCGACGAGTTCAATACCGGCCATCAGGCCGGTGCCCCGCACCTCACCCACCAGAGGATGATCGGCAAAGCTTTGCACCATAGCCTGGAACGGAGCCTCCATCCGCGCTGCATTGCCCATAAGGTCTTTCTCTTCGATGATGGCGAGGTTTTCCAGACCGACCGCGCAGGCCACCGGGTGCCCAGAGCCGGTGAACCCGTGTCCGAAGGTGCCCAAAGCCGCGGTATTGTCGGCAATTGGCCCATAGATCCTGTCGTTCACCAGAATGGCCGCCAACGGCATGTAAGACGACGTCAGTTGCTTGGACAACACCATGATATCCGGTTCGAAGCCGTATTTCTGGCACCCGAACGGCGCGCCCAGCCGACCAAAACCGTTGATGACCTCGTCCGAGACCAGCACGATGTCGTACTTCTTGCACAGCGCGTCGATCCCTGGCCAATAGCCATCCGGCGGCACCATCACGCCGCCGGCGCCCATCACCGGCTCACCGAAAAAGGCTGCAATTGTCTCGGGTCCCTCGGCCAGAATGGTCTCTTCCGCCTCGCGCAACAGCCGGGCCGTGAAATCCGCCTCGCTTTCGCCCGGCTCCGCCCACTTCCAGAAATGCGGGCAGGTCAGGTGGATGACCGGGATCGCCGGCATGTCGAAGTCTTTGTGGTTGCCCGGCAACCCGGTCAGCGACCCGGAGGCAATGGTGATCCCGTGGTATCCCTTGTTGCGGGCCAGGATCTTCTTTTTCTCCGGCCGCCCCAGCGCGTTGTTCATGAACCACAGCATCTTGACGACCGTGTCGTTGGCCTCGGAGCCCGAGTTGGTGAAAAAGACCCGGTCGAGGCCCTCCGGCGTCATCTCCACCAGCTTCTCGGCCAGCCGGATCGAAGGCGCATGAGCCTTGTGCGCAAAGGAGTGATAGTAGGGCAGCTCGAGCATCTGCTTGTAGGCAGCCTCGGCGATACGCGGCTCGGAAAAGCCCACGGCAACCGACCACAGACCCGCCATGGCCTCGATGTATTCCTTCCCTTCGCTGTCATACACATGCAGACCATCGCCCTTGGTGATGATCATCGGCCCCTGCTCTTCATGCAGCCGCATGTTGGTGTAGGGGTGCATGCTATGCGCCATGTCCGAGGCGTGAAGCGAATTGGGAATACGGGTCATGTAACGAGCCTCTGCTGAAGGTGCACTGCGGCCCAGCGCCAGAGGCGCGGCCGATTCGCACAGATAATGCCGGGTTCCCGCCCGGTGCTGCAATGGGCAGTCACAGGAGAGACACAGATATCTGCGCGTTTGCACAACGCAGGGCACGCACCAGCGATTGCAGCGACGCGCCTGCCGTGCCAGACCTAACGCAGGTATACGGGAGACCGGGGTGAAGAACGCACCTCTGCTCAATTTGGTTCTGGCAGTGGCCCTCGTCTATCTGGTGGGCCATCTCTTGTTGATTGGCCGATCGGTTCTGGTGCCCATCGTGACGGCTGTCATCTCCGTCTATCTCATGGCCTCGGCCGCAGATGCGCTCAAACGTCTGCCCGCGCTGAAGACCTTGCCCAGTGCGATCCTGCGGGCTCTGGTTCTGGTCGTATTTGCCGCAGTGGTCTATGTCTTTGCCGTGGTGGTCGCCGCGACTGTGCGCGACATTGCCGCCGTGGCGCCGGTCTATCAGGAAAACATCGAAGCGCTCCTGGCCCGGGTCGAAGTCTATTTCGACGTCGACTCCGGCGAATTGCTCAATGATGCCTTCGAGGTCACGTTTGGCGGTCTGGATCTGCGCTCCATGATCCTCGCCGTTCTGGGCAGCTTCACTATCGTGGGCATGTCGATCTTCCTGGTCATTGTTTACGCGGGCTTCCTGATCTCGGAGCGCGACGGGTTTTCCGCCAAGGTCGCCGCGGCTCTGGGCGATCCCGATCAGGCGGCAGAGGCCAACCGGCTGATATCGGAAATCAACCAGCGCATTGGCACCTACCTGACAGTGAAGACGGCGATCAACCTGATCCTGGGCGCGGTCTGCCTTGTCATCCTTCTGGTTTTCGGGGCGGATTTCGCCTTCTTCTGGGCCATCGTGATCGCGCTGTTGAACTACATTCCCTATGTCGGATCGCTGCTGGCGGTGATCTTTCCGGTGGCGCTGTCGCTGGCGCAGACCGGATCGCTGATCCACACACTGGCCCTGGGCGCCTGTCTGATCACGGCACAGGTTCTGGTTGGCAACTGGCTGGAGCCACGGATGATCGGCCGGCAACTGAACCTCAGCCCCTTCGTCGTGCTGGTGGCCCTGTCGATCTGGAGCGCGCTCTGGGGTGTGCCAGGGGCGATCCTCGCCGTACCGATGACATCGATGATTGCCATCGTGCTGGGTGCGTTTCCGGCCACCCGCTTTGTCTCGGTCCTGCTGTCGGCGCGTGTGGACGAGGACTAGCGCCAGATCGCACACCTGCCGTAGGCTCTGCCGCCCTCGCGTCGACGGAACGGAGAGCGGTTGAGCGTCGCGCCCCGGCTCCCCCAAGAGAACACGATGCGCTCACAGGCGGTGCGCTCCCTTAGAGGGTTTTGACCAGGCGCAGCGCATCATAGACTGCAGCATGGGTATTGCGGGCCGAAACGGCATCGCCAATACGGTAAAGATCAAAGGCGCCCGTCGGATTGTGACGCCGGGCCTGGCCGCGCCCAGCGATGAGCGCCTCGTAGTCGACGGCCCCCAGATTGCGAGAGATCGGTTTCATTTCGAAGTAAAGCGAGTCCAAGGGGCGCGTTCCGGCGTTCACCACAACCTGATCCACCTGACGCGTGTCAGCAAAGGCGCCATAGTCGCTGCCGAGCTCGGCGATCAGAGCATTGCCATCGCGGCGCACCGCGTCCAGCCGCCAGGCCAGCGTGACGCGCAGATCCTTGTCCAGCAGCGCCCGCAGCGCCGGGGTAAGTGACATCGCCATCACTTCGGACGACAGCATCCTGTCGCGGGTCATTATCTCGACCTGCGCTCCGGTGTCCGCGATTTTCTCGGCCGCCTGCAGGGCCGCATAGTCGCCGGCATCATCGTAGATCAGCACCCGCGCACCCGGCGCCACATCACCCGACAGAATGTCCCAGGCGGAGACCACAAGGTCATTGCCCTCAGACAGAACATCGGTATGGGGCAACCCGCCTGTGGCGACAATCACCACATCCGGCGTCTCGGCCTGAACCGTTTCGCCATCCGCAAAGCTGTTGAAGCAAAAGCGCACGCCAGCCCGCTCGCATTCGGCAAAACGCCAGTTGATCAGGGACATCATCTCCGCCCTGCGTGGCGACTGAGCGGTGAGGCGCACCTGTCCGCCCGGATCGTTGGCGGCCTCATGCAGCGTCACGCGGTGACCGCGTTCACTTGCAACGCGGGCGGCCTCAAGCCCCGCGGGGCCGGCGCCGATGATCACCACATTGCGCGCGGTGTCGGCTTTGCTCTGTATATGCGGTTCTTCCAGCTCCCGCCCGGTGGCCGGGTTGTGCAGACAAAGCGCCATGCCGCCCTGATAGATCCGGTCGAGACAATAATTCGCGCCGACGCACGGGCGGATGCGGTCTTCCTCTCCGGCCACAATCTTGGCGACGATATGGGGATCGGCCAGATGCGCCCGCGTCATGCCCACCATATCCAGCTTGCCCGCTGCAATCGCATGGCGGGCGGTGGCCACATCCTGAATGCGCGCGGCGTGGAAGGTGGGAAAGGCCGTGGCCGCGCGCATCTCACCAGCGAAATCCAGATGCGGCGCCGAGCGCATACCCTGCACCGGGATCACGTTGGTCAGCGCTGCGTCGGTCGTGATATGTCCGCGCGTGACATTGAGAAAATCCACCAGGCCGCTGTCGCGCAGCCGCCGCGAGATCTCCAACCCGTCCGCCTTGGTCAGGCCCCCGGCCATCACTTCGTCACCGGAGTAGCGCACGCCGATGATAAACGCCGGGCCGACCCGGTCGCGGATGGCCCGCAGGACATCGAAGGTAAAGCGCAGGCGATTGTCGAGAGAGCCGCCGTAGGCGCCACCCAGTTGGTTGGTCGCCGGAGACCAGAACTGGTCCATCAGATGACCATAGGCCTCAAGTTCGATCCCATCGAGCCCGGCGGCCTGCATGCGCTCGGCCGCATCGGCGTAATCGACGATGATCCGCTCTATATCCCAATCTTCTATGAGCTTGGGGAAGGCGCGGTGAGCCGGCTCGCGGTCATGGGTCGAAGAGAGAACCGGCAGCCAGTCGCCCTGGTCCCAGCGTGTCCGGCGCCCCAGATGAGTCAGTTGGATCATCACGGCGGCGCCATGGTCGTGGCATTCGTCGACCATCGCCTTCATCCAGCCCACGACCTCATCCTTCCAGGCCAGGATATTGTTGAAGGCCGGCGGGCTGTCGCGGGCCACCGAGGCAGAGCCTGCCGTCATGGTCAGCGCCACCCCGGCGCGGGCCCGCTCTGCATGATAGGCCCGGTAGCGCGCCTTGGGCATCCCGTCTTCGGCATAGGCCGGTTCGTGGCTGGTGATCATCAGCCTGTTGCGCAGGGTCAGATGTTTGAGCGTGTAGGGCTGCAAGAGCGGGTCGTGTGTCATAGAAGTCTCCGGAGACATCCGCGAGCATTCCGACAAGATGGGCCGTCTGTCAAAGCCTGACAGAGCCTTGTTTGAGATCCCGCCCCTGGCTAGCCAGCGCTGCCGCTTTGAGGACCCGCGTTGGTTGTGCCGTCCAGACCCTGGCGATACCGGATAAAGACGAACCGCTGGCTGTCCGGAGCCCAACAGGGCGAATTGAAGGTTCCGTGGCCGCCCTTGACGCGCAGGAGCTTGCGATGCGTCCCACCCTCAGCCGATATCAGCCGCAGTTCAATGTCCTGGCCGAAGGGATGGTCCTCCGTACCGGCGGCATAACTGAGATAGCAGACGTGCTGGCCGTCCGGCGACGGGTGCGGGAACCAGTCCGCCGACGTGTCCCGGGTCATCTGTTCTTCGCCCGTCCCGTCCGGGCGCACGCGCCACAGCGCCATAGAGCCGCCGCGGTTCGAGCAGAACCAGATCCAGGCCCCGTCGGCGGAAAACTCGGGCGCGTCGACCTGATGCCCGGAGCCGGGATCAGCCTGCGCAATGATCCTCTCTGGCCCGCCAGTGGTGTCGCTGCAGCCAATGATCCAGAGCCCGTTGCGCTGGCCAGCATAGGTGATCGTGTTTCCGTCCGGAGACCAGCCATGAAACCACGATGGCGCATTGGCAATCTGGCGGATCGGGACAAGATCTTCGAGCCGCATGATATAGATCATCTCCTTGCCAAAGGACGATCGGTCGCTCAGTGCCAGATACTGCCCGTCCGGCGACACGCCATGTTCCCCGTTTGAACTGCACAACGGATCGATCAGTATATGTTCCAGTGTGGGTCGGTCCCGGTCCAGATCGATGCGATACAAGCGCCCCACGGAACTGACGATCAAATACGTTCCGCAAGGCGCCCAAGTCGGCGATTCAAGCGGCAGGTTTGATTTCAAGAGAACCTCAACCTGGCCCGTTGCGACATCGTAGGATTCGACCGAGGCTTCTTGAGCCGGCGTCCAATTCGAAGCAACGGGGGTCACAATTTCCACAGAAACCGGGCCTCCCGCCAGTCCATTTGAAAATCCAGGATTTGCAATACACCAATGATTGACTTTTTTTGAATACTTTACAACTCATGATTGCTGTGAGTTCTAGTTGCGCCGTTTGGGCCCAGACTCTCTGATCGCCGCAAACGGGTGATCCTTGCATGGCGTAGCCGCAGCGCTGGTGGGCCCGGGAAAGGCGGGATATAGTCCCAACAGGGGCGGACAACCGTCGCCATATGTCATGATCATGTGTCAGAGGTGCGCCGCGTTATGCAGATCCATCCCTTGCCAAAACGCCGACGCTCGCTCCTTGCCGGACTGGGCCTTGCGCTTGTGCTGGCCGCCTGCGGATCCTCCCCCGCGCCGGTGCAGACCGACACCGGGACAGCCTTGCCCGCCGGCCGCTACGACGACTTTGATCCGCATCCCTGGGATGGACCGGGTCCTGATCGCTTCGCGGTTCATGGCATCGACGTGGCGCGCTATCAGGGTACGATCAACTGGCCGGAGGTGCGCCGCGCCGGTATTGGCTTTGCCTACATCAAAGCGACCGAAGGCGGGGACCTGCTGGATCCCAAGTTCAAGGAGAACTGGCGCAATGCGCGGCGCGCCGGGGTCCCGCGCGGGGCTTACCATTTCTACTACTTCTGCCGCAGCGCCGAAGAACAGGCGCGCTGGTTTATCCAGAATGTACCCAAAGATCCGCAAGCTTTGCCGCCGGTCCTCGATATGGAATGGAACCCCTTCTCGCCCACCTGCACCACGCGGCCGCCGGCAGCGGTCGTCCGTTCGGAAGCCGAACGCTTCGTGCAGATGATCGAACAGCACTATGGCCGCCGCCCGGTCATCTACACTGCGATCGATTTCTATCGCGACACGTACATCGGCCGGGTGCGCCGGGTCGATTTCTGGCTGCGTTCGGTGGCCGGTGAGCCGCGCCAGACCTATCCGGGCCAGAACTGGACCATCTGGCAATATACCGGGACCGGTGCGGTGCCCGGGGTTTCAGGCCCGGTGGATATCAATGCCTTTCGCGGCTCGCCCGAGGCCTTTGCCTCGTGGGCGCGCCGGTAGCGCCCGCCCGGATACGCCCGAGCCATGCGCACCACCACCGAGACTGTTCACGACAGCCGCTACGCCTGGCTTCGCCTGGGTCTGACCATGGTGATCGGCATTGTCGCCAATGTCGGCATCTGGGCGGTTGTGCTGGTCCTGCCCGACATGGAGACCGAATTCGGCCTGACCCGAGCCCAGGCGACACTGCCCTACATCATGACGATGATCGGCTTTGCCGCGGGCAATCTGCTGATCGGCAGGCTGGTGGACAGCTTCGGCATTACCCTGTCACTGATCGGCGCCGCGCTTGTGTCCGGGCTGTGCTACGGCGCGGCCGTCCTGGCGCCTGGGATCGGCGTTCTGACGCTGGCCCATCTGGGGCTGGGCCTGGGATCGGCGGTGGGTTTCGGTCCGCTGATCGCCGATATCTCACACTGGTTCCTGCGGCGGCGCGGGATCGCGGTCGCACTGGCTGCCAGCAGCAACTACATGTCGGGCGCGGTCTGGCCGATGTTGCTGACCGGAACACTCGACGGCGACGGCTGGCGGGCTGTCTACGGCCTGCTCGGGATGGTGACGGTTGTCCTGGTCATTCCGCTGGCGCTCTTGCTGCGCCGCCGATTGCCGGATGCGGCCCATGGTCAGGCCGAAGCCGCCGCGCAGATCCGCGCGCGGTCCGTGGGTTTGTCGCCCCGTGCCTTGCAGGTGATGCTGGGGCTGGCCGGCATCAGCTGCTGCGTCGCAATGTCGATGCCGCAGGTCCACATCGTCGCCTATTGCGTCGGCCTGGGCTACGGTCCCGCCGTCGGGGCCAATATGCTGTCGCTTATGCTTCTGGGCGGGGTGATCAGCCGGATCATCTCGGGGCTGGTTGCCGACTGGCTCGGCGGCGTGCGCACCGTGCTGATCGGCTCGGTCCTTCAGGCGCTGGCCCTTGTGCTCTACCTGCCGTGGGACGGGATGGTGCCGCTCTACATCATCTCGACGGTCTTCGGGCTCAGCCAGGGCGGCATCGTACCGTCTTATGCACTGGTCGTTCGGGAATTCCTGCCCGCGCGGGAAGCCGGTCAACGGGTGGGGTTCGTGCTGATGCTCACCATCCTTGGCATGGCATTGGGCGGGTGGATGAGCGGCTGGATCTACGATGTGTCCGGCAGCTATCAACTGGCCTTTATCAACGGGATCGCCTGGAACGCGCTCAATATCGCGATCATGATGTTCCTTTTGCTCCGCGCCCGCCCAAGGGTGGAGGCCGTCCCGGCCTAAGCTTTGCGAAACACCGCGATCCGGGCCAGATCGTCCTTGTGATCACCGGTGGCCCCGGGCCCGTAAATCCGCACCTCGGGCAGGCGCAGATCCCGGATCTGACCTTCAAGGGCGGCAAGAGCTGCACCAAATCCCAGTGCGTCGTAGTGCTGCGCATTGATGGCCAGCGCGAACACCGCATCCGGTTGCGCCAGCCGTAAGATGCCGCCAATCACCTCCGGGCCAACATGGCCATTGGTGAATGTTCCGGCGGACACGACCCCGCCATACCCTCCATCCGGCAAAGGCACACCGGCGTAGAGATCCGCTTCGAAAAGGTCCCGGTAAACGTTCTTGTCACGTGCGACCTCCAGCATTTGCGGCGAGATGTCGATCCCGTCCACCGGCCCAACCCCGGCGGTCGCCAGAACAGTTCCGCAAAGCCCGGTGCCCGCGCCGATATCCAGAACCGGCCCGCGTCCCCCGGCGGCGACAAAGGCCGCAATGGTTTCGTCGGGCAATTGATAGGCCTGCGACACGGCAAAGTCTGTGTCGTAGTCGCTTGCCCATCGCGCATAGAGGTCGCGACTGTCCTGAGGTGTTTTCAGCGCGTAGGCCGCGTCTACATTGGGGTCGTCATCCTGCATGGCCACAGAAAAGCCAGATGTCCGGCAAAACGCAAGCCAGGCAAAGCCTGTGCCCGCTCTGTTCTGGACATGGCCTCCGACCCGGCCCACATAAGTGCCATGACCAAGACCCTGCTCTCATTCGGCCACGGCTTTTCATCGCGCGCCCTGGCCAAACGCCTGCCCAATGACTGGCGCGTCTTCGGCACGACCCGTTCGGTCGAAAAAGCGGCGGAGATTGCGCAGACGGGTGTCACCCCGCTGATCTGGCCGGGCGACGACATCTCCTTTGACGGCGTCACGCATCTGCTGCTCTCGGTTGCGCCACGGGGCGACGGTGACCCGGTGCTCAACGCCTATGCGGACGAGATCGCCGCCCGCGCGGCACAGTTTGACTGGGTCGGCTATCTTTCCACCACCGGGGTCTATGGCGACCATCAGGGCGGCTGGGTGGATGAAACGACACCGCTGGCGCCGTCGACCCAGCGCGGACAATGGCGACAGGATGCGGAGGCTGCCTGGGCCGCCATCCCGGGTTTGCCGCTGCACATCTTCCGGCTGGCGGGGATTTACGGGCCCGGTCGCGGACCGTTTGCCAAAGTCCGGGCCGGCACAGCGCGGCGGATTGTGAAACCGGGCCAGGTCTTTTCGCGCATCCATGTCGAGGATATCGGCCAGGTTTTGGCGGCCTCGATCGCGCGTCCCAATCCCGGCGCGGTCTACAATCTCTGTGACGATGACCCGGCGCCACCCCAGGACGTGATCGCACATGCCGCCCATCTGCTGGGGCTACCGCCGCCGCCCGAAGTGGATTTTGACACGGTTGAGATGTCGCCCATGGCGCGCAGCTTCTATGCCGAAAGCAAGCGCGTGCGCAACGACCGGATCAAAGACGAGCTCGCCGTCGAATTGCTCTACCCCGACTACCGCACGGGCCTCGCCGCCTTGCTGCAGGACGAGAGCTAGACTTCGTTCAGAACGGCATCCGCGCGTTTGAGCCAGTCCCAGATCGGCTTTTTCTGATGCGTCAGCCGCAGTCCGGCCGTATGCAGCATCGCCAGCGCCTTGAGATGGACCGAGAAGTCCCCCGGCAACGGTTTCAACCGTCGGTGCAGCTGCCCGGCCTGTTCGGCCACCACCTCGGGCGCCATCGTCCCATCTTCCATGGCCATGGTTATATCGGCCCGCAGGTCGCGCAGACGCCGCATCGCCGCCGGGATCCGGCACTGCGCCGCGGCCATCTGCGCCCGTTCAAAGCGCGACACCATGGACGCCTGGGTGCCAATGCGGTCCTGACAGTGCCGCGACAGATCCATGATGTGGTTGATGCCACCCTGCCCGTTTGCGACGAAATCAAACATCCCGTCGCGCAACCGGTGCTGGCGGGTGACAATCACCTGAGGTTTCAACAGTGGGGCAAAGCCAATATGCGCGAGCTTTTCCTGCCCGACCGCGATCAGGCGACATTCCTCGACATGCTCCAGCGCAGTCCATGCGGTCTGATAGGCGATAAAGGTGCGCGGCTCGGTCACCCGTGCGTCCACAAGCGTCGCGTGAAAGGACTTCTCGGCAGAGGTGTATGCTTTCAGCGCCGTGCCCATGCCGGTTCTGCCCAGCATTGACGGCTTGTTCTGTGTCCACCAGTCGTAGGTGAGACTCCAACCCATATGAAACTCCAACCAAATAAATGTCTGCCATGCTCAGACTGTGAGCAACAAAATTACCAACAAGACTGCGCGATTTTGAAAAGCACGTCTATGTCCGGGATTCCTGACCCCGCCGATTTGGCTGCAATTCACCAAGAATGTGCGTGTTGAGCAGGCAGAACGCGCCGCAATGCTACTGCGATCAGCGCAAATCCGCCGAGCACCAGGAGCGCCACCGCCCCGTTGGATGCGTAGAACACGAGCCGGTCGGGGAAGTCCAGCGCGTTCAAAAACGGATAGGGCAGGCCCGAGGTGACCGGTCCGGACGGCGCATCAGAGCGGGGCTGCACAAAAAGCTCTGCCCAGCTGACATAAGCTACGATGAGGGCAAGAAGCGGCAGAACCGCCCGCTGGGCCCGCCGAAACACCCGCCCGATGAACAGCGCATCAACGACCTGCAGGGCAGGGCCCAGAGCGTGCAGATAATATTGTTCGAGAAAGGGTATGTGCCCGCTGCCGTTCACCAGTGCCGGGTCTTCGAAGAAGAGCTTCCAGTAGAGAAACACCACCATGACATTGAGCACCGAGGCGCACATGGCGGTGACCTCATGGCCACGGGTGATACGTCCGTAGCTGAGCGCCAGCATCCGAGAGGCGGAATAGCACGACAGCGCCAGCGCCCAGATCGTCAGAAACCGAAAAGCGCCGCCGGCCTCCCACCGGGTGCCCGTCGCGATCTGATAGGCCAGATATCCCGCCGCCAGCAGCAGGACAATCCAGCGGTAGATCCGTACATGTCGTGTGGTGATGTCCATCGGCGTGTCCCTTTCAGGCCCGAAGCTCTCCCAACGTCGCAACGCCCAGAACTTCGAGCACTTTGGACTCGATCTGGGGCGCATTCATTCCGGCTACAGTATACATGTCGGCGGGGCTCGCCTGGTCAATAAAGATATCCGGCAAGACCATGGAGCGGTACTTGAGCCCTCTGTCAAAGACGCCTTCGTCGGCTAAAAGTTGGGCGACATGGCTGCCAAACCCACCCACGGCCCCTTCTTCGATGGTGATCAGCGCTTCGTGGTGGCGGGCGAGTTGCAGGATCAGATCGCGATCGAGCGGCTTGGCAAAGCGGGCGTCCGCCACGGTGGGTGACAGACCGGCGGCGGCGAGGGCCTCCGCCGCCTTCAAGGTCTCGCTGAGCCGCGTCCCAAAGGACAGGAGCGCCACGCGTCCGCCATCCCGCAGGATCCGGCCCTTGCCGATCTCCAGCGGTGCGCCGCGTTCCGGCAGGTCCACCCCGGCGCCTTCGCCGCGTGGGAACCGAAAGGCGATCGGCCCCTCATTATGCGCAGCGGCGGTGGCGACCATATGCACAAGCTCGGCCTCGTCAGCGGCAGCCATGACCGTAAAACCCGGCAGGTTGGCCAGGTAGGCCACATCGAAGGATCCCGCATGGGTCGCCCCATCCGCGCCGACAAGACCGGCTCGGTCGATGGCAAAGCGCACCGGCAGGCGCTGGATGGCAACGTCATGCACCACCTGATCGTAGCCGCGTTGCAGGAAGGTCGAATAGATGGTGCAGAACGGTTTCATCCCGCCTGCCGCCAGCCCCGCAGAGAAGGTCACCCCATGCTGCTCTGCGATGCCTACATCAAAGCAACGCGACGGATAGCGCTCGGCAAAGAGATTGAGCCCGGTCCCGTCCGGCATTGCGGCGGTGACCGCGCATATCCGGTCATCCGCCTCCGCCTCACGCATCAGGCTCCTGGCAAAGACCGACGTGTAACTCGGTGCATTGGAGGCCGCTTTCTTTTGCTCGCCGGTTATGACATCGAATTTCGCCGTCGCATGGCCCTTGTCCCGCGCACCTTCGGCAGGCGCATAGCCCTTGCCCTTGGTCGTGATCACATGCAGCAGGATCGGCCCGGTCGCCCGCGTCCGAATGGTGCGCAGCACGGGCAGAAGCTGGGACATATCGTGCCCGTCGATGGGGCCGAGGTAGGAAAAGCCGAGCTCTTCGAACAGCGTGCCGCCCACTGTCATGCCTTTCAGCATATCCTTGGCCCGTTTGGCGCCCTCGCGGAAGGGTTCCGGCAGCAAGGAGACCGCCGATTTGGCCGCATCCTTCAGGTCCTGAAAGGGCGCCTCGGCATAGAGACGGGAGAGGT